>DATHOL010000368.1:0-10458 GCA_035484895.1 Bacteroidia bacterium
ACTTAACGACGGGAGAAGAAGGAACAGTTTTGGATATTACATGGAGGTCGACAACCTTGTTAACGCAATCGGATAATATGACGGTTATACCGAATTCCAAATTGGCTACTACTATCATAACCAATTATTCCTTGCCTAAGAAAAACCTTTCTATATCCGTGCCTGTAGGTATTAGCTATAACAGCGATTTGGATAAAGTAGAGCGAATAACTATGGAGATTGGTGAAACCCTGATGCGGGAAAACGGGATAGAATCGAAACCTGTATTTCGTTATAAGGAATTGGGAAGTTCCTCCATAAATTTTACCCTTTCAATGGATATAAATGAATTTTCGCAACAATATGTTTTGAGGCATGAATTCATCAAACGCCTTTACAAACGCTTTAAAGCAGAGGGAATAGAAATACCGTATCCTGCAACAAATGTCTATTTGAAGAAGGAGAATTAAAATCCGTAGGTTGCAAAAAAGAAGACCAACGCCTGAGTTGCTATTCCTACGATCAATCCCAGATAAATCTCAAATGCTCCGTGCGCTTTGAGCTTATAACGTGCCAGGCCAACTAATATTACTAGTGCAAATGCAAGCAGCAACCAAGGAAAAAGATAGGTTTGTGTGTAACGCATCAGGCCAATAACAGTTCCGAGAAGCCCGCCAACACCCACGCTGTGAAAACTTACTTTGGTTAATAATGAAATTATCAGTGTTGAAATGATAGAAATATTTATACCTAATATAAATATTTTTAATGATTGTCCGGATGCGGGTATAGTGTGAAAAGAGTAATACAATAAGATAAAGCAAAGCGCCGTAAAAGCCAGCAAGTAACGCCTGTCATTCTCTGTAGGATGAGTAAGGCTTGAAACCCTGCCTATTTTTACGAGCGCCCAACTCAGCATAAGCGGTAATATGTAGGTGCAAATAAAAACGACAGCCAAAACTACCAGCCATGGTTTATTGCTGTCTAGTGGGATATAGAGATTTGGGTCGCACCAAAGAACAACAAATGCTCCAAGTGTGGGCATAAGCGCCGGATGAAAGAGGTATGAAATAAAATTCCAGATATTTTTATTCATACTTTTTTTATATTTCTTTTCGCATCCTCGCTACCGGAATACCCAACTGCTCGCGGTATTTGGCAACTGTCCGGCGTGCCACTTTATATTCTTTTTCTTTCAGCAAAGATACTAACGCATCATCGTTAATTGGTTTCTTTTTATCTTCTGCGTTGATAATTTCCTGTATCAGATTCTTTACTTCATTGATAGAAACTTCCTCGCCGCTTTCCTTTTGGAATGATTCTGAAAATAATGTTTTTAATAAAAATGTTCCGAAGTTGGTTTGAACATACTTGCTGCTTACAACTCGGGAAATAGTAGATATATCAAGCCCTGTTTCTTTCGCAATATCCTTTAGCAGCATAGGTTTTAGCTTGCCTTCATCACCCGATGAAAAATAATCCTGCTGGTAATCCAATATGGTTTGCATTACCCGTTGCAGGGTATCTTCCCTTTGCCGGATGGCATTAATAAATCCCGTTGCATCTTCTGTTTTTGCTTTTGCAAATGAAGCGGCTTCGCGCTGCATTTTATCCATGCCTTTTTTACGTTCCGACATTTCAAGATAGAGCGGACTCAATCGTAAATTAGCGGATATTCTTCCGTTTATAGATGCTTCCAATTCACCTTCCGAATTGGCAATTACAAAATCGGGGACAACCTGGGTGGCGCTGGTAGCGGCATCTGCAAATGCCTGTCCCGGCTTGGGATTTAGCTTGATGATTTCATTTATGGCTTCCCGCAATTTTTCTTCGTCTGCCTTAACAATCTCTCTTAACTTATCATAATTTTTTTTAGAGAATTCATCAAAGCCCTTTTCGAGAATTTCTATCGCTAATTTTTTACAATCATTGGTATGGTCTTCCCGCTTTAACTGAATTAACAGGCATTCGCGGAGGTCTCTTGCACCAACTCCCGGCGGGTCAAACTCCTGGATTATTTCGAGTACCGGCTCTAATTCCTTTTCATCTGTAAGAATATTTTGCTGAAAAGTAATGTCGTTGGCAATAGAATATAAATCCCGTCGCAGGTAGCCGTCTTCATCGATATTGCCGATGATATACTCGCCAAGCATTTGCTGGCGTTCGTTCAGATGCTCCTTTAAACCTAATTGAAAATGCAACGAATCCTGGAAACTGGACGAGTCTGCAAAGGAGGATTCGCGTGATTCCTGTGCGGCTGCATAATTATCGGAGGATAGTTTATAGGCAGGAACATACTCGTCATTTTCTTCCATGAATTCTTCCGCATCAAAATCATCGTCCGCATTTCCTTTTTCAAAGTCTTCATCCAGATTATCCGAAACATCATCTTTTGGCTCGTCCAATGGTTCACTGACATCCTCCAATGCCGGATTGTTTTCAATCTCTTCTTTTATACGCTGCTCCATTAATGGAACGGGCAACAATAAAAGTTTCTGCACCAAAATTTGGTTGGGCGTAAGCTTCAGTGCCTGTTTTAATTGCTGTGTTTGCCGGAGTTGAGCCATATTTTTAGCCATCAGCTATTAGCTAATGGCTGTTAGCTAAAGTTAAAACTCTGCATTTTTGGGAGTACGTGGGAATGGTATCACATCGCGGATGTTGGTCATGCCGGTAACAAACAAGACGAGCCGCTCTAAGCCAAGCCCAAAGCCGGAGTGCGGAGCTGTACCGAATTTTCTTAATTCTAAATACCACCACATTTCTTTTTCAGGCAGGCCCATTTCGCGGATACGTGCAATGAGCTTATCATAATTTTCTTCACGCTGCGAGCCGCCGATAATTTCACCGACATACGGGAAAAGCACATCCATAGCCCGAACTGTTTTACCGTCTTCGTTTTGCTTCATATAAAAAGCTTTGATGCCGCGAGGATAATCGGTAATGATAACAGGGCATTTGAAATGATCCACCAAATGGTTTTCGTGTTCTTTCTGTAAATCTTTGCCCCATTCAGGTTTGAACTCAAACTTTTTATTTGCTGCAATTAAAACATCAACGCCTTCGGTATAGGTAATACGTTTAAATGTAGAATCCTTTACCATGTTCAGCCGGTTGAGCAATTCCTTATCGTACATATTGTTGAGGAAAACCAAATCGTCCATGCAATTTTCCAACGCATATTTAACGAGATATTTTAGCATATCTTCCGCCACATCCATATTATCGTTGATGTCATAAAACGCCATTTCAGGCTCAATCATCCAGAATTCAGCTAAGTGGCGGGGCGTGTTAGAGTTCTCCGCGCGGAAAGTTGGCCCGAAAGTATACACCTTCGAGAGCGCCATAGCAGCGGTTTCCGCTTCCAATTGACCGGAAACGGTAAGGTTGGTTTCTTTCCCGAAAAAGTCCTCCGTGTAGTTTATAGAGCCATCTTCATTTTTTGGAGGATTTTTTAAATCGAGTGTCGTTACACGAAACATTTCCCCCGCTCCTTCGGCATCAGAACCGGTAATTACAGGCGCATTGAGGTAGTAAAATCCGTTATCGTTAAAATATTTATGTATGCCGTATGCCATTGCATGGCGGATACGCATAATGGCTCCGATGGTATTGGTACGTGGACGCAGGTGGGCTATCTCTCTCAAAAATTCAAGGGTGTGGCCTTTCTTTTGCAATGGGAATGTTTCATCGGCAGTGCCGTAAACATGAATTTCTTTAGCTTGTATTTCGACCGATTGCCCTTGCGCCGGAGACTTTACCAATGTGCCTTTTACCTGTATACATGCACCGGTAGTAATGCTTTTCAATAGCTCTTCCGGGAAGGCATCAATAGCAGCAACGGCCTGTATATTGTGTATAATAGAGCCATCATTAAGGGCAATAAAAACAACCTGCTTGCTGTCGCGCTTGGTACGCACCCAGCCTTGCACAGTTACTTCCGTATCGTAATCAGTGGATTTTAGTAGTTCTTTAACATTCGTTCTTTTCATAGTGGGTTTATAGGAGTGCAAAGTTATTCGTCTTTGCCGAATGGATACCTTCCATGCTTATTTTAATTCCTCTTTATTAATTCCACATCTTCCCAATCAATGTTCAATATGGAATAAATTAAAGGGGGGTACTTTTTCTTTTCCGGGCAAATTGTCAAGGTATTTGATGCTGTGTCCAAATCCCAATCTCCGGAAGTGAAAACAATTGAATTTTTAACAACTACTTGGTTCCCGTTTTCATCTTCAACTGTGTCAATTTTACCTTCCTGCATGCAAACAAATGAATTACTGTCAAAAGACATGTTTATTTCATCCAAAGAGAAACCATTTGTCCCCAATTTTATAGTATCTCCTTTGAATAGCTTCAAGCTATCGTGGCAATTTTTTACGATCCATTGCGAATATCTTTTTATAAAGTCGTTCAGTTTGCTTTCGCTTCCATCCTTTTCATAATGTTTTACGATTCGGATTCTCCTGCCATCTTTATAAAGGGTTTCAGATTCTATTTTTCCGTTTTTATAATAGTCTTTCATTAAACCATTTAGTTGGCCATTACTGTATGGAAACTCCATAGATATTCCCCCGCTTTCAAAATACCATCTTGCAGTATCAATCGTTTTACCCATTTCGTATTTGGTTTCCCCATGCGGGTTGTCATTCTCGTAATAGCTTCTATAAATTCCATTTTCGTAACCATTGGTATAATGCACTTTGCTTTCTATTGTTCCGTTTTCGTAGTATTCAATAAACATACCATTTCCCATGCCGTTTGCATATGTGGCTTCGCTCTTTAATGCTCCGCTTTCATAATATCCCTTTGCTGTTCCAATTTGATTACCATAAGAATAAATAGATTCCTCTGATAATTTTCCACTCTTGTAATAATATTTTACTGTTCCGTTTATATTCCCATTTACGTAAGGATATTCAGCCCTTAATTTCCCGCTATCATAATAATCCTTTTCTATTCCATTTTCTTTACCATTGAAATAAGGCGTTTCCCTTTCCAATTCTCCACTTTCATAATACCATCTGTCCACCCCGTTTATTTTACCATTCTTAAAGGGAATTTCATACTCTAGTGTGCCATTTGGGAAATATTGGTAATAATATTTTGCAAGCCCATTCTTTTTGCCATACCTATATGGAGTTGCACTTAATAATTGTCCGCCTTTATAAAACTCCTTCTCTATCCCATTAGGTTTTCCGGCTTTATATACAGTGAGCCGATAAAAAGCAGAATTGGTATCATTAGTAATAAGGTGATATTGATTGAGCCGGGTAACCCACTTGCCTTCTTTAACTCCATTCACTTTTTTATTTTTTGCCTCGGTTATATTGTTAAAACCACTATCGGGCAGGATATGTTGCCCAAAAACTGTATGGGTAAAAAAAAGCGATAGGATTCCAATCAATAAAAACCTCCTGTTTTTAAAGCACAATCCCATTTTGTTCGTCTTCATGCCCATACAACTTCAAAATTAACCGTTTTCACGGTAGTTTTAGTTCATTTTTTAGTAAGATTCCTCACTTTGTTCGGAATGACAATTTTTTGATGTGAGGTATAGGGGATTGGTGGCGCGGGCTTCGTCCGCGCCACCAATCCCCTCCAAGGCCCTTCCAGTCTTGTCATTCCGAACGAAATGAGGAATCAGGCTATTCCTTATTTTTGTCACTTCATTTTTAATTATTTAAAAATATTTTCAAATAAAACTTTGGAAACTAAAATAGTTTTCGTAGTTTTGCGTCCTCGTTTGTAACATGAGTACCGAAGAACAAATATTAAAGGGAGCTGAAGAACTCTTTTTCCGCTACGGAATAAAGGGAATCACGATGGATGATGTGGCCAAACACTTGTCCATGTCCAAGCGCACCATTTATGAAAAGTTCCCGCACAAGGAGGCCATTGTTGAGATATTACTGAAGGAACATCTTGAAAAACACCTGAGCGATTGCAAGAAATATCGCAATGCAGCAACAAATGCCATAGAAGAGATATTTATGATGCTTACTCCTATTAAGGAACTCTTTGCTGCTATGAACCCCCGTTTATTATTCGAACTGAAAAAATTCCACCCGAAAGCGTGGCAGGATTATGTGGAGTTTAAACGGACTACGCTGATGGAGAGCATGATTTCCAATATGAAACGAGGTATTAAAGAAGGTTTATATAGGGATGACATAGATGTAAATGTGCTCGCTATTTTAAGGATTGAGGAGGTAGAAATAGCCTGGAATCAGGAAATTTATCCCTCTGCTAAATTTGACCTTGCCAAAGTACATATAAGTTTATTGGAGCATTTCCTGTTTGGAATTACCAATATTAAAGGCCACCAAATGGCTGAAAAATTCAAGAAAAATTTAAACGAATAGAGATGATTAGAATAAAAACAAGTTTGTCAGTCCTGTTGCTGCTTATAACGATGCAGTTGTTTGCACAAAAATCAGACAGCATTTTTCATTTGTCGTTGCAACAAAGCATTGATTATGCATTGGCAAACCAACCGAATGTGCGCAATGCAAAATATGAAGAAGGCAAAGCGGATGCTAAAGTGAAAGAGGTGCTTGGTATTGGTCTTCCTCAAATTACCGGAAGCATAAATTTGTTAGATTATCTTCAAATTCCTACAACACTTATTCCTGCGCAGTTTTTTGGAGGGCCTGCCGGCACCTTCGAACCGCTTAAATTTGGTACACAATATAGCCTTACGGGTGAAATAGACGGTTCTCAAATTATTTTCGATGGTACGTATATTGTAGGGTTGCGGGCTTCTAAAATATACAAAACTCTTTCCGTTCAGGATCTTACTCTTGCCAATATTCAGGCAGTAGCAGCCGTTAAAAAGGCCTATTATTCGGTGCTTGTAAATAACTGGAAACTGCAAATGACAATAGCCGATGTAAACAGATTGAAGAAACTGATGGATGAAACACAAAAAATGAATGAAGCGGGTTTCACCGAAAAAGTAGACTATGACCGTATAAAAGTAAATTATAACAACATAAAAACGCTTCAAGCCACGATGGGAAAGGTAGTAACCCTGAGTTATAAAATGCTTAAATTTCAAATGGGGATGCCGCTAAAAGACAGTATTACACTTACAGACAGCCTGCGTAACATTCCAATAAACCCGGAACTGGAGGCGGATACTTCCTTCCGTGCCACCAACCGGATTGAATATCAAATTGCACAAACGAACCTTTTCGGTAACCATGAATTATTGAAAAAAGACAGGTATGCGTATTTGCCTAACCTCATTTTAATCGGTTCGGTAAACAGGGTGAACCAGGGTGAAACAACCGACTTTTTTAACGGCTCCCAACCCTGGTATCCTACGGCAATTGTAGGATTGAAAATGAACATTCCTATTTTTGACGGGCTGCAAAAAAACTACCGTATACAGCAAGATAAGTATTCCGTGCAGGAAAACGAGCTGCAATTAAGCACACTTAAAGAAAGTATTTCGCTGGAAATTTCAAACAGCATGACGAACCTTGAAAATGCTTTGGCGGATTTGAAAAACCAACAGGAAAATATGCAACTGGCACAAAGCGTGGAGCATGATACTAAAATAAAATATGAAGCCGGAACAGGCTCAAACCTGGAAGTAGTGGATGCTGAAACTTCCCTGACCGAAGCAGAAACAAATTACTACAATGCATTATATAATGCACTTATTGCAAGGGTAGATTATGAACAGGCCAAAGGAACTTTGATTAAAAAATAAACAAATAACAGCTATATGAAAAAGCAACATATTGTATTTCTATTCTTTCTACTGGCAGCAGGATGCAAGCCGCACACCGAAGCAAAAGGAGGAAAAGTGGACGCGGACAAAGCCAAGTTGGCCGATTTGAAAAAACAGGACGGCGACCTGAGAGATAAGATACAAGCGCTGGAAGACACCATTAAAGCGGAAGGCGGAAAAGAAGTTAAAACCATTAAAGTGGGCTTGCAGGATGTTACCATGCAGCCGTTTAAGCATTATGTAGAGGTTCAGGCATCCGTTTACGGACAGGATAACATCAATGTAAATGCTGAAATGCCGGGTGTGGTAAAAAGCATTCTTGTAACCGAAGGAGACAAGGTGACCAAAGGGCAGGTATTGGCTACCATTGATGATGCTGTAATCCAGGAAAATATACAGGAGATACAAACCAATCTCGAACTTGCTAAAACTTTATATGAAAAGCAAAAAGGATTGTGGGACCAAAAGATAGGGACTGAAGTTCAATACCTGAATGCAAAAAGCAATTATGAATCTATGCAGAAAAGGTTGGCAGGCGTTCAGCAACAGGCTGCTATGTCACAAATTAAATCGCCTATTGACGGAACCGTGGATGCCGTAAGTATAAAAGTCGGGCAATCTGTCGGCCCGGGTTTGCCAACCATACAGGTGGTAAATACCGACCAGTTAAAAGTAAGGGGATACGTTACGGAAGCCTATATTTCAGATATACACCAGGGCGATTCATTACTTGTTAATTTTCCTGACCTGAATAAGGACATAGTGTCGGTTGCCAGCTATGTTTCTAAGTCCATTGATGTGGTGAACAGAACATTTACTGTGGAAGTGAAACTTCCGCAGGATGTTAATTACCATCCGAATATGATTGCCATGATGAAAATTATTGACTATACAAATCATGCAGCTGTGGTTATCCCTATTAACATTGTGCAAAATGATCCAACCGGTTCCTTTGTATTTGTTGCGGTGAATGAAAACGGCACTATGATTGCGCGAAAAACCATTGTGAAAGTGGGGAAAGTATACAACGGAATGGCAGAAATTACAGACGGGTTGAAAACAGGCGACAAGGTTATTACCGTTGGATACGATGACCTTAACAATGGGGATGCAGTGAGTTTATAAAGTTAGTTTTTGATAAAGATTATGAATTTGCAAATAAATATTGAGATTCCTCATTTCATTCGGAATGACAACGTTAATATGGGTATCGGAGGGAGTAAGGGCGTGGGCAAAGCCCGCGCCCTTACTCCCTTATCTCCATATACTCGTTATTGTCATTCCGAACGAAGTGAGGAATCTCTCATTATAAGATTATATAAATAGAGTGAGTACTTTAATAAAGCGATATTATGAAAGATATTTTTAAAGAATTTAAACCGAGCAGTTGGGCGATAGATAACCGCACGAGTATTTTTGTGGTTACTATCATCATTACCCTTATGGGACTGATGTCGTATTTCAGCATTGCCAAGGAAAAATTTCCGGATATAGAATTGCCAACCATTGTGGTGCAAACTATTTATCCCGGAACCTCTCCGGCAGATATGGAGAACCTGGTTACCCGCCACATTGAAAAGGAAGTAAAAGCAACATCGGGCGTAAAGAAAATTACGAGTCACTCGGTGCAGGATTTTTCGGTAATAATTGTAGAGTTTAATACCGATGTTACTATTGCAGATGCTAAGCAAAAGGTGAAGGATGCCGTGGATAAAGCAAAGCCATTTCTTCCTACCGATATGCCAAATCCTCCGCAGGTGGCCGACATCAACTTCGCAGATTTCCCAATTTTATATGTTAACCTTTCAGGTGATTTTGATTTGGCGCGATTGAAAAAATTCGCCGATGACATGAAAGATAAAATCGAGGGCTTGCCTGAAATTACCCGTGTGGATGAGGTAGGCGCGCTCGACAGGGAAATACAGATTAATGTGGATATGTATAAAATGCAGGCGGCACAAATCACCATGAGTGATATTGAACGCGCTGTAGCATCAGAGAATTTAGTGGTATCAGGCGGGACCGTTACGATGGGAAATAAACAGCGTTCGCTTACGGTGTCGGGGCAGTTTACCAATATGGATCAGATTCGCAACCTCATTTTGCGCTCTATGGGTGGAGCTACGCTATACCTGAAAGACATTGCTTCGGTGAAAGACACCTTTGCAGATGCACAGAGCTATGCTCGTTTGCAAAAGAAGAATGTAATATCTCTGAATATTATCAAGCGCAGCGGCGCCAACCTGATTGATGCATCGGATAAGGTGCAGGCTATGGTAAAAGATTTGCAGGCGAATACATTTCCGCAAAACCTGCATGTTACGATTACCGGCGACCAAAGCGACCAGACAAGGCACACGCTTCATGACCTTATCAATACAATTATCATTGGTTTTGTATTGGTAACTATTTTGCTTATGTTCTTCATGGGCCCGACAAATGCATTGTTTGTAGGGCTTTCAGTACCCCTCTCTATGTGCGTGGCGTTTATGATTTTGCCGGGTATAGATTATTCCATGAATATGATTGTGTTGTTTGCATTCTTACTCGGGTTGGGTATCGTAGTGGATGATGCCATTGTGGTAATTGAAAACACGCACCGTATATTCGACAATGGAAAAGTGCCTATTGTGCAAGCTGCCAAAGGTGCAGCCGGAGAGGTTTTTCTGCCGGTGCTTGCAGGTACGCTTACCACGCTGGCTCCATTTATTCCGCTGGCATTCTGGGGTGGAATTATA
>DATHOL010000369.1:0-4899 GCA_035484895.1 Bacteroidia bacterium
TCCTGCTTATTGCCAAAATCAAGCACTTTTTTAAAGTCTGCTATAGCCGAATCGGTATTATGGATTTGTTCCAGATAGGTGACACCCCTCCACATGTATACCAAAGGCGGACAATACTTATCGTTTTCAGCTGCGCCTGTAAAATATTTAATGGCCGATGGATAGTCGCCTTTGTCATAATATTCTTGCCCAATGCAATAATAGGGCCTCCAATAACCTGCATTTTTTTTTATGGCATCGCCCCAAAAAGAAAAAGTATCTTTCCAAACGCAAACCCTTGCAAACGTTAAAGAAGAAAGCACAAGTAAAAGCGCTACTCCACTATACTCAATAACTTTTTTATTAGGTTTATACCGGGGGTTGTTTAACAGTTTATGGAAGCCGTAAGCAACAATAAAAAACAATCCGATATAGGGTATGTAGCTATAACGATCTGCTACAATAGCATCTCCAATTGGTATAAACTTAAGAAGGGTAAAGATATTGGCAATAAAAAAGAGCAAGCCGAACATTACAAACTTGTTTTTCCTGAACCTCCAAAATATAAAAACCAACAGTGCCGTAATAAATACAGGAATTATATATACAAAGATTGGCATAGACCTGTCGGGATTTATAGGATAGGGATACAAGCCTGATAAGTTTATTGGCAAAATGAATTTGTAGAGGTAAAGGCTTAGCCCGTAAAAACCCCAGAAAAACCGCTGGAAAAATTCAGCATTATGATGGATTTCTTGCGGCCCCTGGAATTTTATTGCCAGAAGTCCGAATACAACCGACAAAGCAAGGAATGGCAATTTATCGAGTACCATTTTGAACGAAAATTTCCTGTTTAGGAAATAATCGACCAGGAAAAAGCATACAGGTAATGTTACTGCTTGCCCTTTGGATATAAGTGAAAGCAAAAACAAACCAAAGGCAAAACCAAGGTATTTTAACTGCAGGTTGTTTTGCAGATACTTTACATAACTAACAAGAGCAGCCAAAAAGAAAAAAGTGTAAAGCACATCCTTTAGCTCAGAAGCCCATGCGACTGACTCAACATGCATAGGATGTATGGCAAAAAGTAAGGCGACAATTAATGGTATTAGCACGTTCTTTTTACTTAGCAGACAGTAGATGAAAAAGAAGACCAATAAACTGTTAGATACATGCAATAACAGGCTTACACAATGATAGCCAAGCATGGAGGAACCGAAGAATTTATGTTCCAGCGTATATACGAGAATGGTTAATGGATGGTAATTGCTTAAATACGGGGTGGTGAAAACTTCCTTGAGCGATGCACTCATTAAGGGGTTGTGCAATATGTATTCCGGGTCGTCCCAAAACACATAGCTATTGCTGAATATGGGAACAAAAGCAATAATAGTTATAGCAACAATTGCTATAAGCGCATTATTAAGGCTGATTAACTGCTTAGGATTATCTTTTGTTCCCATCAACGCCAAAAATAATTATTTTATGAATTCGCATGATTTTCTTGCATCGCTCTTTTGAATTGCGCATTTCTATGTATTTTCGAATCATGAAATTTTATCACTCATTCTTTCTTTTTTTGCTGCTGGCCTCCGGCTCCAGTTGCCAGGATAAAGCTCCGCATCCAAGTTCCTTGCAATATGCTGTCGGTTATCCATCCGACGAAATAAGTGCATTGAATCAGTTGAAAGACTATCCCTTGCCACGCTATTTTCCAAATAATCATTTGCAACGGCTTTTCAACTGGATGAACCCTGATTATATGGGCTCACGCGGGCAGGCAGGTGTTACACGTAAAGATTATACGAACAACAGTGTTTTAATTCAGCAGGAATTGATTACCGACTGGAATTATGGTATCGTAATTCCAAGTGCGGGTTCGGCCTTCAATGGGGCTGATGATACTGTCTGTCCTGCTGTGTTGAAATTAGCAAATTTATATCCCGGGGTTCCCCTGGATGTGATATTGTTTTGGACACAAGGCAGGCCCAGGGATATTGGTTTAAAGCCCATGAAACCTATGATAATGAATCCCAAAGTGGATTCGGCATATTTATTGAAATTCACCAGGGGTGGAAATGCAGCAAGTGAGATTGGTTTTAATTTTCCCGATTCTCTTATCCACATTGACGGGGAGGTTCAAAAGTTTTATTTGACCAAAATATTGAAGTGCATAAACCGCCCAATTAACCGGATTAACGAAAATGGAGAAGAGCCTCCCGGCTCATATATGGTTGATTACATAAAAAATGATCCCGCTATGATACGGATGAAAGATTCCATGAAAATAAACTCATGGGATGATTTTGCAGCCACGCTTAAATTACACATGCGTACTGTTTATTCTTCTTCCTTTATGAAGGAATTACCGCAACTAAAAAATACATTCTTTAGTTTTTATACGGTGGAAGGCGGCCCAATTGATAGATTCTCCTGGCCAATTATGAAAAAGTGCATGACGCCTTTGAATAATATGTATTACTCCACTCCTGATTTTTACCCGCGCTGGCCCAAAAACTGGAAAGACTGGATGGGTGCCTGGCACGGCTGGAAATGGCTCGACAGGGGCCGTACGGCCGAAATTGATGACAGCGATAAATTATTCAGCCCGTTTGTGGCAGCTGGCTGGTCAAAAAAAAATGAAGAGAATATAACACCTGGTCAATGGCTCGGCTTACTCAAATGCTTGTCGGTTATAGGTGCTGAGTTCTATTATGTGGGTTATTTTAATTTAAGCCCTCCATTTCCCCATCCATCCGATTATGTTTGGCAGGCAGCTATGCCTGCCTATGCACAAGCTATCACCAGCCGTTTTGAAGACGTGCTAAAAGATGGTAATGTACTATTTGACAAAACTCCTTTGCCCATTATAAGCTATCCAACCAATGATACTCATGTATTAATTACCGCCCGCAAAAAGAATCATGCAGAAAAATATGTGATATGTGGTACCTATCAGCCATTTTCAAATGATTCCGACGAAATAGCTGAAAAGAAAAATGTAAATGTTACCATTAATGGACATACCCTAACTTTTGAAATAAGAAGACAGGGAAGTGTTTATCTTTATGAAAAAACTCCTGATAACCGAACTATTTTCTATCAATTGGATAAATGGCATGAAAACAAACACCCTGAATGGTGGAGCAAAGACTTTAACTTTGAAGCAGAAGTGGCAGATTCAGGTATAAATTCTTCCGATATTTATACCACAACAACAGGGATTGAAGGAGACTATAGCAACTTTATATCCTACATTCAGTTAGGCAAAGGCAAGCAAAGTCTCTATCACTTCGATAGCCGGGATTCACTAAATAAAAACCATTATTTATGGGTTTGCTACAAAGGAAACGGAGGTTTGATTATTGCTATGAATAATGAACATAACTACAAAATATCACAACGAACAGGTTTACCTAAAACGGATAAGTGGACTTGGGCAAAGGTCACACTTCCTGATACTTATAATTTTTGCGGTAACAACGCTTTAAAGTTAAGCCCGCTACAAGGAGAAATAGACATTGATAAGTTTGTAATTACCACAAATGGAGAGACTCCTCCTGTCTATTAATTTTTTTTCAAATCCGGAATAAAATAAATTTCGTATGTTTATTCTAAAATTTCAACTATGGCATTAAAAATAATTGGTTCAGGAATGGGCCGCACCGGAACACATTCACTGAAAGAAGCATTAGAAATATTAGGCTTTGGAAAATGCTATCACATGGTAGAGCTTTTTAAAAACCCGGATGGGCTTAAATGCTTTACAGATGCAGAAAATGGCAAAACACCCGATTGGGATTCATTGTTTAACGGGTACCAGTCTGCTATAGATTACCCGGTTGCCAAGTATTACAAAGAATTAATTAAAAAGTATCCCGATGCGAAAGTGATACATACTGTGCGCGACCCTGATTCATGGTATAAAAGCTGCATGGAGACTATATTTTGGGCCAGCAAGCCAAATGCAGGAAGAATATTAAATATGATGGTACGCATGCCGTTTTCATCTGATTTGCGCAAACGATTACCTGTTCTGAAATATAACGGTTCCTTAATTGATAAGGAATTTGGCAATAACCTGAATGACAAAGCAAGGGTATTGCAAAGTTTTCAAAAGCGCACGGAGGAAGTGTTAGCCACAGTTCCCAAAGAAAGATTATTGGTTTTTAAAGTGCAGGATGGCTGGGAACCATTGTGTAAGTTTTTGAATGTGCCGATTCCAAACACTCCATTCCCAAGGTCCAATTCAAAAGATGAATTTATTGCGAATGTGAAGAATATGTCGAAAGGAGCGAAAGTGGAGAGTTTTTGAAGATAGCACCTGCGTTAATTTCACTACTTTTGTTCCTCACCATTTAAACTATACTTATGCCTTGCATGGTTGCCCCTTCCGTTCTATCTGCTGATTTTGCTAATCTGAAAGCGGCTATTGACATGATCAATGAAAGCGAAGCCGATTACTTTCATGTGGATGTAATGGATGGCGTATTTGTTCCAAACATTTCTTTTGGTTTTCCTGTAATGAAAGCCTTGCAGAAACATGCAACTAAGTTGCTCGATGTACACTTGATGATTGTTGACCCGGACAGGTATATTGAAGACTTTAAAAAAGCCGGTGCAGGAGCTCTACACGTGCATTATGAAGCCTGCAATCATTTACACCGAACCATTCAAGCAATTAAACACCATGGAATGAAGGCAGGGGTGGCTATCAATCCGCATACTTCGGTAAATAACCTGGAGGATATTATTAAGGATGTTGATGTGGTATTGGTTATGTCAGTCAACCCGGGATTTGGCGGACAAAAGTTTATCGAACATACATTCGACAAAGTTCTAAGGCTTAAACAACTCATTATTGACAGCAGTTCCAAGGCTAAAATAGAAATAGACGGAGGTGTAGATTTGGATAATGCT
>DATHOL010000370.1:0-4597 GCA_035484895.1 Bacteroidia bacterium
TGGACAACCGGGGCTGATTCTCCGGCTCCCGATTGTTTAGGCCACGATCATGGATTCGGGGGCGACCCTGCGAATGTTGGAGCTAATGAGGGTGATGGAGTAAGATCTCTTCAAATCGGATTGTTTGATACGGCTACCGCAACCTACGTAGGGCAGTTTCCGCCCGCTCCTCATTATGACGGGGTATACTGGCTTAATAACCGGTCCTTTTTATTTAACTTATGTGCCGGTACAATTGCTCCGCTTTCTTCGGGTATTTCAGCTTGCGATACCTTTCGTATTTGTGAAGGCGATTCCGTTTTAATTCCTATTTATTTCCTGTCTCCCCTTCAGGGCGATTCTGTCTGGTCAAGCCTTTCTCCTCCGTATTTATCGGGAACTTCAGTTGTTTCCAATACTCCCGGGCCGACAGACAGCCTGATAATAAAAGTTGTTGGCGAGCCAACTAATTATGGATACCATGTTATTAATTTATACGGATACGATAACCAAACTCCTCATGATACTACCTACGCATCTTTTGTGGTAGAAGTTGATTCTGCTCCGCATATTCATTTATCGGTATTTCGGGACACTATTTGTCTTGGCGATACTTCTACATTGACTGCAAGCGGTGGGAGAACATACGCATGGAGCACCGGCGCGACCACGGCAACTGTTAAGGTAACACCTTCCGTTTCGCAAACCTATACACTTGGCGTATCTGATGGTGGATGTATAAAAGATACTTTGCTGAATGTGGTTGTTCTTCAAAAGCCTATTCCTGTTATTTCAGCTAAACCCGATACCATTTGTGCTAAAGATAGTGTACTGCTTATTGTAAGCGGTGGAGGTAAATACAAATGGAGTACAGGGCAGACAAAAGACAGTATTTGGGTAAACCCGGATAGTACGAAAACCTATGGCGTTATTGCATCAAACGGATATTGTTCCGATTCGGCAAATATTTCCGTATTTGTTAAAACTGCGGGAAAAACAACCCTTACGCATACTACCGATACGCTTTGCCCGAATGCATCGGTTACACTTACTGCCACCGGCGGTACAAGCTACTTATGGAGCAATGGTGCAACAACCAGTTCAATAACGGTTAATCCGGATTCAACAACTACTTATATTGTATACTCTAATGTAACCTGTGCCCTTGATTCGTTGAAGCAAAAAGTGGTAATTATTCCGTTAGACAAACCAATAATAAGCGGCACCGGTGTGAAATGTTTTGGAGTAAAAGATACACTCACCGTAAGCGGCGGAGCCACTTATTTATGGGAAAATGGAACTACTTCCACCAAGTATTACACCGGCAATATAAATGCCGATTCAACTATTAAAGTGTATGCTTTTAATTCGCTAGGTTGTAAAGATTCTTCTTATTTCACCATTAAAATAAATCCAACTCCTACAGTCACCATTAATCCTCCGGTTCAGACATGTGCCAATAACCCTGTGGTGCTTACGGCAAATGTTACAAGCCCTTTGCCTGTAACGTATGTTTGGTCTCCGGGCGGTGAAACATCGTCAAGTATAACGGTTAGCGATAGCGTTGCTACAACCTATACAGTTGTTGTTTCCAATGGATGCTCAAAAGCGGCAATTACCACCGTCACTCCTGTAAGCCCAAACATTACAGCTTGCTGCGATAAAGTTATTTTGGCAGGCGATGATACTATAATAGGCTCGTATGGGAAAAGCCTGATAACGTATACATGGTCGCCCTCCGTTACATGCATAAATCCCCCGCTATGTGATACCGTTAAAGTAAACCCGACTGTAACTACTACCTATACCGTTACGGGAACTGATACAGCCGGTTGCCAGGTGGAAAGAGTAATTACAATTGTTGTTGAAACGCCTTGTTTTAATTTTATTGTGCCCAATGTATTTACACCTGATAGTAAAGGTGCTCTGGGCTTGGATAATGTGTTTTATATTAAAACGACCAATATGAGCGCATGGTCTTTGATTATTTATGACCGTTGGGGAAAGGAAATGTACAAGTCAACCGATCCCAATAATTACTGGACTGGAGTAACTGAAGGTGGCAGCAATGCACCTGACGGAGTGTATTACTATATCATAAATGCTACTTGCCAGGGCAATAATTATAAGAAAGATGGGTTTCTTCAACTGATACGCTAGTTTAAGATATGATTTTTGTAAGATGTTTTTTCCTTAACTTTGAATTGTTTACTATACCGTCCTATATACCAACTTACCACCCAATACCAACCAAATGAAAAAGGGTTATCTCGCTACACTATGCTTTTTGTTTCTTTTATCAAGCAGTATTTACTCGCAAAAATCGGCAACTGATAAAGGTGGCTCAGGCACGCAGACGGTTAAAAACCAAAAAAACTACCATGTTAAATGGAAAGCTACTCCATTCGACCACCAGGTTTTCATTGCCAATAAAGGGCAGTTTGATGGTGCAATTCCAGGTACTAAGATATTATTTGGAGCTCAATTGGGTAATGTTTGGGCATATTTTACATCTTCCGGGGTTATATACCAATATACAGAATTACCTATGAAAGGTAAAGCGGGTAAAGGAATGGATCCGGATGAAAATCTGGCTCCTCCCGTAGTTCATACCATGTCGGCAAACTGGGAAGGCGCCAATAGTGCCGTTACCATGGAAAGTGCTGATAAGTTAAATTATTATTATACCTATGGTATAAACAAGAATGAAACTATTAAAACAGAAATATTCAAAAAAATAACCTATAAGAATATTTATCCCGGAATTGATTTGGAATATACTTTTCCAAAAGGAAAACAAGGAATTGAATATGCTATTATTCTTCACCCCGGAGCGGATATTTCAAATGTAAAATTGAATTATGCCAATGGAAATAAATTAAAAATAAATGGAGGGGGCGATGTGACCTTTAAAAGCGGAGTAGGAGAGTTTACTGACCATGCACCTGTTAGCAATTATAGCGGAGGGTCAGGAAATATTAATGTTTCCTATAAAGTGGATGGAAGTACAGAATCATTCAGCATAAATGAGAATTATGACAAGAGTAAGACAGTGGTTATTGATCCATGGACCACTGACCCGCTTTTTAGTTCAAACTATGATAAGGCGTATGATATTGATTTCGATTACAACGGAAATCTATATGCCTATGGAAGTTGGATGCCTTTGCAGTTGGAGAAGTTTAACAGCAATGGTACTCCGCAATGGGTTTTTAATGCAATAACCTTTGATGTATACGCTTATTATGGCGATGTTGCAGTAAACAGAAATTCGGGTACTTCATATATTACAGAAGGCTTTAATGGCACCGGTGCAAGGGCAATGAAAATTAATACACTTGGAGTGTTACTCGGCACATCCCCCGGTACTGTTGTACTTAATGAATTCTGGAGGGCTGTATTTAACCCGTGTCAGGGTAATATAATTATAGGAGCAGGCGGAACAGACGGGAATAATCAGGCCTGCATTTTAGATACGAATATGGTAAGCGTTACCCCTGTGAATATTTTGAGCGCAACATCTGCATTGCATGATATAGTTTTGATTTCACCCGATCCTTCCGGATTAATGTGTTACATGGCTACGGCAAGGTCCGCATCGGACCCGACTCATTTTGATAACGTGGTTCTGCAGTTACCTTTGCCCAGCCTTCTTCCTGCAACCTATATAACACCGGATCACTTTGCTTTCCAGGAAAGTAACGTACCTACTTATGTAGGGCCGGCCGGTTATACTGCTAATGGATTCAATGGGATGGCCGTTAGTCCCAGTTGGTTGTATATATATAATGGAGCCACATTAAAACAACTTAATAAAGGTACGGGTACATTAAGTGATAGTGTAGCTGTAAGTACAACGCTCACCTCTTGGGGTGGACTGGATGTTGACCCTTGCGACCACGTTTATTTGGGCTGCCAGGATACGCTGAAGGTATACAATTCAGCCTTGCATATGGATACCACCATCAAACTTGCCAATACAATTTATGATGTTGTTTTGGGACAAAATAATTTGCTGTATGCGGCAGGAGATTCATTCGTGTGTGCTATTAATGTGCCCCCGTTGGGAAGCCTTATTAACTCCGCTACGGGCAATCCAAGTTCCTGTTCAGCATGTGATGGAAGGGCTACGGTTACCATTAATTGCGGTGTGGCTCCTTTTACATTCAGTTGGAGTAACGGTTCCACCAATCAAACCGATACAGGAATGTGCGCCGGAATATATTCAGTAAGAGTAACTGACGGATCATGTCCTCCAAGATATGACTCTGCACAGGTAATAATAACCGGTAAAGTGGGATATGGGGTAGTAGCAAGGGATACAAACCCTGATTGTGCTTTGTCAAAAGGGAATATTACAGCCTATCCTTCGGGAGGAACTGCTCCGTATACTTATAGCTGGAGTAATGGAGAAACCAATCAAAAGGATACCGGCCTTATTGCAGGAACGTATACTTGTATTGTAACCGACAGTGTAGGATGCCGAACCTTTATTACTGTTACGTTAGTGAATCCGGTTACACCAACCATAACGGTTTCCCCTAAAGCAGACAGTATTTGCAATGGCGCTAATGTGCCATTACTGGCATCAGGGGTAAGCACCTATACGTGGACTCCT
>DATHOL010000371.1:0-5320 GCA_035484895.1 Bacteroidia bacterium
TTCTGGCTGCTTTCTTTAATATGGATGTTGCAATAAGGCTTTTACCTTACTTCATTGCGTTGATTATTTTAAGCACACTTATTGCTGTTTACTTCAGTGTAATTAAAAAAGTTGCTGTTAAAATCAGCAATGAGGTGGTGCCACCGGATGTACATCAAAACCCGCTGGAATTTAAAACGGCTGTTTTATTTGGCGGTTTATTTATCTTATTTGCAATGGTTACAGGTTTTGTGGTTAGCCGTTATGGGGCGCATGGTGCGCAAACACTAGCTTTTGTGGTAGGTGTAACCGATATTGACCCTTTTATTATTAATCTTTTCCAGGGCAAATGGAATTTAGATACTACCGTAATTACATTAGCCGTTTTGAATGCTATTACCAGTAATAATATATTGAAGATGATTTATGCGCTCACCCTTTCCGAGAAGTCGTTGCGGAAAAAAATTGTGGTTGGATTTACAGTACTGATTGTGGCAGGTATTATTGCCGTACTTATCTAGCTCAGGTTCCGAATTTCAATTCTTTATGTTCTGTTTCGGCAATAACAAGCTGCTTAATCTGGCCTATGGCATATTCCAGCCTGTCTAACGTTTCGAAGTATGGAAACCCAAAACGAAGAATATGATATACCTTACCCCCTATTTTGTGGTCTTTAATGCACTTAACATGGATATGCCGGTCATTAAGTGATTTATATAAAGGGTATGGGTCAAATTCGCGAAATGCCAAACTGATAACGGGAGAATTCATAGTATTATTCAGGAAAACATAATCTGATTTTAAAGGGGAAATAGCCTCTGCCAGTTTTCTCTGAAACCAGTTTGCCAGCATAGCCGAACGTTGAAATACAACATCTTTTCCTACGCATTTATATAGATTTAAAGCCTCCAGCATAGCCGGATATAACATAAAATCCTGTCCTCCGGGAATACTTAAAGATTCTAAATCAGCATCAGCTATAAGTCCATGTCCGCTCCAATAGAGAGATTGAATCCAGTTTTTAAAACTATTTTTCATCCAGATTAACCCACCGCCATGAGGGCCAAAAAGCCACTTGTGAGCGCTGCCTACAATTACATCAGCATCGCCAAAAGGCAAATCCATAACCCCAAGAGATTGCGCGGCATCAACAATTATTTTAGCGTCGGGAGCATACTTTTTAAAAATTTTAGCCCATTCTAAAGCGGGTGTTTTACTACCCGTATCATAATACACCTGCGAGAAAAATGCGATATGCGGTTTGATTTGCTCAATTTTCTTTTTTAGAGCATCTTTATCTTCCAGTGTTTTGTCATCTAAATAATGAACTTCGTATTCGGGTATATTTTCAAAACAACCTATACCGCCTATGTGCTCGTGTTCGGTGGTAATAATCCGGTAAGGGCCTTCGCCTTCCTTATGCAAAACCCTGAGCATGGATAATGCAAGCAGGTTAAGCGTTTGCGATGTTCCATGCACTACCATCGAATAATACCCGGGCGACTTCCAAATATCTTTACAAAGCACCTGAATTTCATCCTGGCATTTTCTTCCATATTCATATAAGCCCAGCGGATGAGCCTCAATTTCATCTGATTTAGCCGTAAAAAGCCGGGCATGTTTAACCCTTTCAGAAGGGGTACCCAATGTTCCTGGATTGAAGTTGATACGCCTTGAATGAAAGTGTTCTTTCCGGAATTTTGCCCAGTACGATTCATTATTGATACTTTCCTGCTCCTTTGATTCTTCCTTTACTATTATCTGCTCATCTTTAATGAGCACTTTTTGCTTCATTTTTTCGTCATGCGCCCAATTAATAACAGGCGGAAATACATCAAGGGATATCCGGTCCTTATATTTTGCAATTAACTTTAATGTTTCCCTTATTATATCCGCGAAGGGAGAATGCACACGCCTTTCGTCAATATAGTCTGTATGAATGCCGTATTCCAGTTTTTTGTCAGGCCGCTCCATACGAGGGTCAAAAGCATCATGCTTTATACTTACTTTATACCCTTCCTGTTCAGCAATACAGCGTACCGACTCAGCTAACTCATTAATTGAATAATCACTGACCGTTACATGATTTATTACTTTGTGTTCGCCTGCACCAGGTGCCTCTTCGGCTAAACCCGCCAATGAGTTTACAGAATCCCTAAGGCACATTAGCCCTGTACGTTGCTTTCCGGTACCATAAACCGAAAGAGGGTACCCGACCACAACCTGGGCCAGAAACCTGTTTAATACTGTTCCAAATGCTTCGTCGTAATCATAACGGGTATACAACTCAGGGCAGTTCATCATTTCATCGGTTATATTTCCGAATATGGTAGACTGCATTACATCCGTAATTTTTAACCCCCATTTGCGGCAGGCCATTGCAACATAGTTTGTATCATTAATTTTAGATACATGGTAAATGTCATCTGCCTCACGCGGAAAGGGCATAGGTTTACTTGCTTTTTTCCCTTTATATTCCGGTTGAAAATAGCCTTCGGAAATATCAATTCCGGCTTTTGAATACTCTCCAAATGAGCCCAATTTGATAATGTGGCTATCGGGCACGTGCTTTTTTACAGCCCAAAGCAGGCGCATATTTCCGGCCTCATTGTTCAGAAGGGTATACATAGCTTCTTCCTCCCCTTTCATAGAGTATGGGGCAGAGCATTGTTGGGCCAGGTGGTATATAATTCCAGGCTGTTCGCATTTTATTAACTCCTCTAACCGGGAGCTATTTACATCCATATTTATGTACTGAATGTTACTTAACCCATGTATTCTATTAAATGCTTTAATTCTTTCTTCCGGGCTGGCAATAGGTATAATTGAGTCAGAGCCCTGACTTTTAACAATATCTCGCCTCCATTGATTGTCAACAAGGATTATTTTACCTTTAGGATGCTGCACCGCCAGCCTCATTGCAAGAGGCCAGCCGAAGTATCCGTCACCACCTAATATAAGAAATGTTTTGTACAATTATTTTATAAAATTGAATTTTCTCAGGTCCTTGTTTGATTTATTACGACAATAACTTAAAAAGGTTGCAAATATTTTAAACCTTTATTAAGAAAAACAGAAGAAAGATCCAATTCCACCCATTTTTTATCGCTTTACCATAAGGATATGCGCCTCCCGATAAAAAACTGCAAGTACAGAAAGACAGGAACTAAATTACCTCTTCTAACTTATTTGCACTCCCCGCTTCGGCATTTTGTTTATCCAATGTCCAATCATTGGTTTCCTTTGTCTCAAGCCATTCATTGGCAGATTTACGAAAAACCTCAATTGAGAGCCCATATACGTCCCTGAAACTTTGCTCCAGTTCACTAATGGTCATATTGGGTTGAATGGTGATGTTGCCGGAAGTATGAATGGTACGGCATTCAGCAATTCTTTTGCTGATATGTTTCATCAGATTTGTTGACGGAGCCCCCCCCTTTTTACTGGATTTTGAATAAAACTCCAACTTCAAATATGGAAACATCTCACTGAATTCCTTTTGAATGTCAAATATTTTCCGGTGATCATTAAGTGTAATTTCCATAATTCAAAATTTATTCATGAATACTTAAAAGAGGCACATGTGTTAAAAAGGCCATTTCTTTAGTAGCGCTATGATGTATAATTCCCTTTAAAAAACTATAATTATGGGGAAACATTACCAATATTTCGGCATTATGTTTATCAACAAATGAATTAATTTCATGATGCAGATTTTCACTGGCAGGAAAATAAAGTGAATGCTCTATATCGTCCAACGCATTTTCGAGATTAACTTCGGTTGCTGCTTTTTCATAAGAGGCCAGTTCTTTTGGTTTTAATACATTAAACACCAATACTTTTGAATTGAATAAGGCAACGAATGATTTAAATTTATCAACTGCATCATCCGGTAAAATTGATTTGTAATCACAAGCTAAGGCAATAGCTTCAGGTTTTTTAAATTTATAGTTTTTTGGAATTACCAAAACCGGACTTTGAGCGTGGTGCATTACTGATGTTGCATTACTGCCCAGCAATCCCGGGGTTTTACCCGATCCCGTAACTCCCATAACTACCAAATCTATTTTATGTTCTTTGGTAAAACTTATTATTTCATCTACTACAAAGCCCGGTTGTGCGCGTAATTCAGTTTCTATTTTGCCATGCCTGGCTTTAACTTTCTTATCCAAAGCATGCAATAATTTCATGCTCTCTTTTTCCAAATCTTCCACCGGTATTGCTATTACAGGAGCATCAGCTACCGGAACCGGAACAGTGAAAACATAGTAGAAAATAAGTTTTGCGTTTGTAATTTTAGCCAGTTCGGCTGCATAGTCAGCTGCATTGTCAGACACTTCAGAAAAATCAGTAGGTACGAGAATATTTTTCACAATTTGAATTTTAAAAGGTTGTTTTTAGGAATTTAATAAGCGACCAGGCATGGTCTACAGATACCACATCCCATTGGGAAGGAATGATCATTAAAAACATAAGTAAAGCAAAACGTGGAAAAATATGTTTCATGTCCCAAACCGGTTCCACAATTCCAAAAGCAACAGCGGCAAAAAGCAAATCAAAGCCTAATAAATAAAGGCAATAATATTTCAAAAGCCCGATTATTAAAAGTGCACCGCATATCAGTTCAACATACGAAGTAAAGTATGCGCCTAACGAACTGAAAAATTTTGGAATACCTTTAGCTGAAAGCGGTTGGTACACTGTTTGGATTACCTGTTTTACGCCAATCCTGAAAACCTTATCATATCCTTGAAGAAAAAATACAATCCCAAGAAATACCCGTGCAATAAAAGCAACATCCATTTCACGTATAGGTATTGAAAAACTCATAACAAGGTATTCTAAATATCAAAAGTACGGATTTTATCCTTAGTAATTGTGCTTTTGGTCATTCTTAATATTGAAGCTTTCTATTAAGATGCCGACTTTCTCAATACCAACGTTATATAAAGCTGTCAGCTTCTTGGATAAATAAAACCTGTATTTTCTTCCTTCATTTTTACAGGGCGGACCTCAATACTCGCAGTTTTAACATATTCAAACTCCGGGTTCCCTTTAGCTATGATAATAGCATCTTCTATGTTATCGGCCAGTATATGATAATATCCTACCTGAATTTCTTTCGCTGAATTGACAGGGAATTCCTGCCATTCCCCATTTATCTTTGAAATAGTTTTCCCTTCTCTTAATAGTGGCTGTGCGGCTATAAGCCTCCCTACTTTTTGCAGAATTCCAACATATACTTCGCATTTCTTCACAAATTCTAAGTGCTGTTCTTTAGATAGCGCTGCTTTTCCATCGCCTTCATTGCGGACGAGTAACATATATTCTTTCATTGCGT
>DATHOL010000372.1:0-4771 GCA_035484895.1 Bacteroidia bacterium
GACCAAATCTGCTGTAAGAATAACGCACATCCCAACGGGTTTGGTAGTACAATGCCAGGATGAGCGCTCACAGATAAAAAACATGGATAAAGCTATGACCGTGTTGCGTAGCCGTATGTATGAAATGCAAATGGAAAAACGTAACAGCGCCAACGCCGCCAAGCGCAAAACCTTGGTTTCGGGTGGTGACCGTTCTGAAAAAATCAGAACATACAATTTCCCGCAAAGTAGAATTACCGACCATCGGATAGGATTTACAGCCCACAACCTACAAGCCTTTATGGAAGGGGATATCCAGGACTTGATAGAAGCAATTCAATTAGCCGAAAATGCACAACGCCTCCAGGAGGGATATTCAACTGCTGTTTAATGAGTAGAATTCTTCCCCTTAAGGAACTTGACATACAAGTAAAAAAGAAAAAGTCCTTCCTCTGCGTAGGGCTTGATACGGATATTGATAAGCTCCCAACCCATTTTGCCAAGACTCCTGTTGCAGTTATAAGCTTTAACAGGCAAATAATTGAAGCTACACATGACCTTTGTGTGGCATATAAATTAAACATAGCGTTTTATGAAGCTATGGGTGCCAAGGGCTGGGATTGCCTTCGCCAAACGATTGAACTTATTCCGAAAGACATACTTATTATTGCAGATGCCAAGCGTGGCGATATAGGTAATACTTCAGCCATGTACGCCAAAGCATTCTTCGATGATTTGAATGTTCATGCTATTACGCTTTCGCCATACATGGGAAAGGATTCGGTAACGCCTTACCTGGAGCAAAAAGGTAAATGGTCAATATTACTTGGATTAACCTCCAACGAAGGCGCAAAAGACTTTCAACTTCAAAAGATGAAAGATGGAAAGCCACTTTATGAGCATGTTTTAGAAACCTCAAAAGACTGGGGTAATAAAGAAAATATGATGTACGTGGTAGGTGCAACAAAAGCTGAGGCACTAACAAGCATACGTAAAATTATTCCTGACCATTTCATATTAGTTCCGGGGGTTGGCACGCAAGGCGGCGATATGGAAGAAGTGATTAAAGCCGGAGCCACTAAAGATGGAAGGCTATTGATAAATGCCTCCAGAAGCATACTCTATGCCGGTAATGAAAAGGATTTTGCTGCTAAAGCGCGCGAAGAAGCCATGAACCTCAAATTGAGCATGGATATTGGGTTTGCAAAATAATATATCACTTAACATTTCAATTAGCATTAGCAGTCATGCTGAACTTGTTTCAGCATCGCAATAATACAGTATGAAAATAGGTTATGTGTACATAATGAGCAATAAATGGAAAACAACCTTTTATGTTGGTGTAACCGCAGACCTTGCAAAAAGAGTTGCTCAACATAAAACGGGAAAAGGTTCTGAATTTACCGGAAAGTATGACCTTACAGAGCTATTATACTATGAACGAATTGGTGATATTGAGCAAGCGATAAAAAGAGAAAAGCAATTAAAACGATGGCATAGAGAGTGGAAAATAAACCTTATAAAGACCGTTAATCCCGAAATGAAGGACTTAAGTGAAACTGGACTTCAATGGTTGTCATGAAAAGTCAAGTTATATCCGTAATATTGCGATGCTGAAACAACTTCAGCATGACTGCAATAGAATATCTTGAAACGAAGGAGTAATAGAACTATTATGTTAGAAGAGTGGACAAATTATTGGAATAGAGCGTTTACTAAATTTGATATAGGAGACTATGAAGGTTCAATAAATGATTTCACTAAAGCAATTGAGTTAAACCCAACTTCCGGTGGATATATTAGTAGAGCCAAAGCTAAAAATGCAATCGGTGACCACTTAGGGGCATTGAATGATAATAACAAGGCTATTGAGATGCACCCAAATACAGGTCGGTCTTATTTTGAAAGGGCATTAACTAAAGAGAAGTTAGGAGATTTTAATGGTGCAATGAATGACTATAATAAGGCGATTGAATTGCAACCTATGTTTATCCAAGCTTATATGGATAGAGCAAAGGCTAAAACTGCATTAGGTGACCATGAAGGTGCTGAAAGAGATTTAACTAAAGCAAAAGAATTACAAAGGGATTAAAAAATTATTATCCGTATTATTGCGATGCTGAAACAAGTTCAGCATGACCGAACTTGTCTGGCATGAATACTAAAGTAACAAAATAGCTTACTCCACAGCCAGCTTTCCGGATGCAATTACAGTTCCATTTTGGAATATCCGGTAGAAATAAATCCCACTATTTAGACCGTCTCTGCCAAGGATAACTCGGTTGTCTTTATCAAAGGTTGTAGTTACAAGCTCATGTCCTAATACATCAAAAACTCCCAATTTTAAGCCTTCCATTTTCTGAGAAGAAGAAAACTCAATAGTTGTTTTAGTTGTAAATGGATTGGGGTAAACTTTTACTTCATCACTGTTTTCAACTGTATTAACCGAAGTTATACTGCAATGCCCTGCATTTCCTGTTGGGTTGCGAAGGTAATACACGTGTGATGCATTAATGCATATAATATGCAAAGCACAACCGGTATAAGCTACAAAGGTCGAGCCACCTGTAAATTGAAATGGAGGGTCCCAGGTGCTACCACCATTACCTGAGTGTAAATACTCTGCTCCTATGCTTGAACCTGTTACTACGTGTAAATCGTTACCGTTGCGAACCATATCGGGATAGTAGTATGTATGAGCCGTGTCGTTATTGGTAATGTCCTTATCCGAAGCCCAGGTTTTGCCTGTATCGGCAGACTGGGCCAGGAGCACCTGATAATGGTTGCTGGTAGGGTGCCCGGTAGCAATTACATCGGTATGTGCCCCATCTATACTAACCATAGTTCCATAATCCGTTTTTGGCATTACAACCACATCCGAATCCCATGTGACACCGTAGTCGGAGGATTCTTTATAAAAAATTTGAAAGATATTGCCTCTGTTGTCATTCCATGACATGTGTATATGTGACCCTTGTGCTATTATAGCTTCATCTTCGGAACGGCCGATGGCAAAGGTAAGTTGTTTGCGCGGCCCCCATGTTACACCGTTATCTGTGGAACGCATGAAAAATATCTCTGTATTATACGGAGAATTGGAGGTAACCACATCATTAGCCATATACACATTCGCACCCGATACCGCAACAGCAGGCCAATCTGCGGTAGAGTCAAGAAATACATTAGGACCCCAGGTATTTCCACCATCCGTAGAATGTTTATACCAGGACGCACGCTTCCCCGTAAGGGTATCTATTACCCTCCAGACAACATGCACATTTCTTCCGTTTACAGCTATGGCAGGGTTATAGGTGTAGCCGGTTAAACTTGTAATTGGAACAGGAGCACTCCAGGTCTTTCCTGTGTCAACTGAATGCGTGTAGTTTATTACTACATTTTTCGTGCTGTGTTTGTCAGCATAAACAACATGGAGTGTATCTCCGCTTACACCAATGCAGGTGCCCATGCTCTCATTTAAAAATGCTGAAATAGCGCCCGGGGAAATGTCGGCAGGCGCACTCCATTGGGCATATAACAGACTGGGAAATATCAGAGTGAGTAGTACAAGAGTGAGGGTTTTTACTGAATCACGTAGATTTGTTTTCATACTCGTAAATGTAAATAGTTATAAACTTCGTTTCAAAATGTAAAACGGAATCAATTCCTAAAACGTTGGGTAAAATAGCTTGATAGAAGCTATTGGGCTGAAAATTTGCAAATAAAATTATTTCTGCCTGAAGAATATTTCAATAGGCGCTCCTGTCAAAACGAAATTTTCGCGGAGTTTATTTTCTATAAAGCGCTTGTACGATTCCTGCACGTATTGAGGATGGCTGCAAAATATTGCAAAAGCAGGGAAAGGTGTGGGTAATTGTGTAATGTATTTTATTTTTACATACCTGCTTTTTATCGCCGGTGGCGGATATTGCTCAATTATGGGCAACATAATATCATTTAACTTGGATGTCGGAATTTTTTGGCTCCTGTTTTTATAAACCTGCATGGTAGTTTCCAAAACCTTTAATACCCTCTGCTTTTCATGTACTGAAGTAAATACAATTGGCACATCCTTGAAAGGAGCCAGTTTCAGCTCTATGAAATCGGTAAAATAGCCGGTCGTTTGATTTGTTTTTTCCACCAAATCCCACTTATTGACAACAACAACAACTCCTTTGTGGTTATTTACCGCAAGGCTGAAAATAGACATATCCTGGGCTTCAAAACCCTGTTCAGCATCTAAAATTAATATACATATATCGGCACGCTCAATAGCCCTGACGCTGCGCAATACGGAATAAAATTCCACATCTTCCTTTTCCTTACTTTTTTTGCGGAGTCCGGCAGTATCCACCAAAAGAATATCATACCCGAATTTGGTGAAGCGCAAATCAATAGCATCGCGGGTTGTACCCGCAATATCCGTTACAATAGTTCGTTCTTCGCCCGTTAAGGCATTTATAAAGGATGATTTACCCACATTCGGCCTGCCCACGACTGCAATACGCGGTAATCCTTCGGGATAATACTCATCTTTTTCCGACTTGAAAATGGTAATTATTTCATCTAAAAGTTCGCCTGTGCCACCCCCGCTCACAGCGGAAATAGGATAAACCTCACCTAAACCTAATGAATAAAATTCGGCTGACATGTGCGCCCTGTCATGGGTGTCGGCCTTGTTGCCTACTACCAATATCTTTTTATTTTTTAATACCTTTTTTGATTTGCGTAACATTTCAGCCACCATTTCATCGGGGCCTGTAATACCTTCTGTTACGTCCAAAACAAATATAAT
>DATHOL010000373.1:0-3746 GCA_035484895.1 Bacteroidia bacterium
CAACAATTACAACCCAAAATACAAAGCAGGCCAGTTTTATGATTTGAAGAGCGTTATCGACTTTATAAAAAGTGACAACGACGCAGATAAAATTCAGTTGGGTGATGGAAAAACGCATAACTACTTCCCTACTTCTTTTTATTCACTTAAAGTGGATAAGCAACAAGTTTTGAAAAGCGGTTTAGTCCCTGCCAATATGGCTGATAGCATTGTAAGTGAAGTAGACTTTAAAGTTGGCGGTACATTGCTCGAGCGGAATAAAATAATGGTGCTGGATGCAATTGCACATAACGATTGGAAAAGGCCCATCTGTTTTGCTACAACATTACCGGAAGAAAACTACCTTGGACTTGAAAAATACTTCCAGACAAACGGGTTGGTGTATGAACTTACTCCGATAGCAAATAATAGCAGCAATAGTATAGAGGGCCGCCGTATTGCAGCGGATGTTATGTATGACAATGTTATGCATAAATTCCGCTGGGGAAATATGGGCTCGGGTGTTTATTGCGATGATAACATCCGCCGCATGGCAACCGACCTGCGGCTTGAATCGGGATTGCTCGCTACCGAATTGATACGTGAAAACAAAAAGGATTCGGCTCTTAAAGTTCTAAACCTGGTGAATGACTCCATTTCGGAAAAGAGCAGCCCTTACGATTATTATGAAACAATGATTGTGGAGGGATATTACGATGTGCAGGCATACGATAAAGCCAATAAACTTTCCAGGAAAATGTTTGAAGCTGCAACCACATGGGTTACTTACCTGAAAACACTGGCACCCGAAAATCAAAAGAATTACGAAGGTGAAATGAACATGAACCTGCAGATTATGCAAAACCTTACCTATCTTGCCCAATCAAGCAATCAGAAGGATTTATATAAAGAATATAACGACAAATTACAGAAACTGCACGAACAGGGGGTGATTTAGATATGAGTTATAAGCGATTGGGTCGTCGGACAGAAATTTCAATCTGCTTCTGCCATCCTTTCTTCTATTTCCATTACCTGCATATCTCTTTTCTTTAAAAGGTTTCTTCGCATAAAGAATACAAACACACTAAAAATAAGCAATGCAGCAATGCCTTCGGCCAAAATAGTGTTAGGCGCACCAATGCGGTTAGATAACCAACCAATTACCAAAGCGCCCAGCGGCAGCATCCCGAAAAAGGCCATGGCGAAATAACTGATTACTCTCCCCCGCATTTCAGGAGATACGGTAGTTTGTATTATGGTATTGCTTACCGTAACCTGCGCCATCATTCCAAAACCTGTAATAACGGCAAAAATACATGCCCAGTAAATATTCATTATATGGGAAAACAAAATAAGCCCTATTCCAAATATCAGTGTTGTTGCAAGTAATATTTTTTTTAAATCGGCGCCGGGTTTTAAGGAAGCCAGGAAAATGGTTCCTATAATAGCTCCAAGCCCTATAAAACCTGTTAAATAGCCTAACGTAGAAGCATTCCCTTTAAAAATTACTTTAGCATACACTGGCAACAATGTATTATAAGGAAGTACAAAAAAGCTAATCAACCCGAGAAATAAAATTACAAAACCAATACTGGGAGTATTTTTTAAATATGTAAATCCTTCTTTCAATTCGCGTAAAGGTTTTTTTGACTTATCGGAAGGAATTGGCTTACTAAAGCGCATAAACAACAGCGAGATTATTACCGCCAAAAAGCTAACAGCATTCAGCATAAAGCATATTCCCGCACCCAGTTCTGCCAAAACCACTCCCGCAATGGGAGGCCCCAAAATCTTTGCCAGATTCACCATAGATGAATTTAGAGCAATGGCATTGGGTAGGTCATTCTTATCATCTACCATGTCGTAAACCAAAGCCTGCCTGGCGGGAACATCAAAGGCATTAATAATACCCAGCAATATGCTGATGGCAAGTATTTCCCAAATTTCATAGTGCTTAATAAGAATTAAAATGGAGAGTATAAGCGCCTGTATAAGTGAAAGAACTTGCGTGGTAAGCAATACCTTATAACGATTATACCGGTCAGACACCACGCCACCGAAAATAGAGAACAGAAAACTTGGAAATTGGGTGGCGAATACGGTTAGGCCCAACATAAATGAAGAACCTGTTTCAACATATATAACCCAAGGGATAGCTGTTTTCTGCATCCATGTTCCTATCAGGGAAACAGACTGCCCCATAAAAAACAACCTGTAATTGCGGCTGCCGAATGCCCTGAATGTTTCTATTTTCATCTACTGCCTTCCGGGGATATTATTGTTTGTCCATTCTTCCAGGGTATATACATCCGCCTGGCGTGGAAAAACTTTAGTGGTAAGTACCCGGTGCACTTCTTCATCGCCATCGGCGCAGCAGTCAGACAATATAGTAATGCGATAGTCTTTGTCTGCAGCTTCACGAAGGGTGGATAATACAACGCCGCTGGTAGCAATACCCGTAAGTATTATATGCTGAATGCCCAATGCCCGCAAAATCACCTCCAGGTCGCTGCCCGTAAATGCGCTTACACGGCGCTTGGTAACGGTAATTTCACCCTCTGGCAGGGCAATGTCCGGATGTATTTTCATAAACTCTTCCATATTTCCTCCGCTCATTCTTGATTTGCTGGCCGTAAAGCCTTTATTATTCATACTTACCTCGGGCATTCCGGGCCTGAAACCTACCACTACATATACAACCGGAATTTTCTTTTCGCGGGCGCAGGATATTGCTGTATTCACTTTCCCCAGAATATCTCCCGGATTTGGCAGCATCGGAACGATTCCCATTTGCATATCCATTACAAGCAGGGCGGTGTTGTTTGTGTTTTGTTCCATTTTATTTGGTTTATTATTTGGTTTCTACTAATTTATTTAAAACCGGCAAAGCCTTTGCCAGTATATCTTTATCTTTATCGGTGAGAGATTTCTCAATAGCATTTTTCAGCCATTCGTCCTTATCATATTTTACCTTCTCCACCATCTTTTTTCCGAAAGGGGTAAGCGAAATAAATACTTTGCGCCCGTCATCCCTGGAAGGGGTTCTTTTAATAATACCCTGCTCTTCCAGTTTTTTCAGAATCTGCGACATAGATTGTGTTTTAACCCTTGTCAATGCAGCCAGCTCGGTAGGCAATAGCGAAGAGGAACGGAACAAATGGCTTATCGTTTCAACTTCTGTCATGGAATATTCTTTCACTGAATCGGCTTGTTTCCGCAAACCCTTATGCAAGTTGGAAACCACGGAGCGCAGGGAGGAAGATAATTCGGCTGTGTTCATATATGTAATGTATCTTGGTATATTAACTTGTTAGTTTATCTTACAAATATATACCGTATTTACCAATATTTCAATGTTCTACTAAATAAAATCGGGGAAGGAATCTTGTACTCATTGATAATGACCACAGAAAAATAAAAAATATTCTCAGTTCAAACAAATGCCTAATTTTGCAACATGGCAAAGGTCTTTTTATATCAAATATAAATAATGAAAATTAATAAGTATATTGTAATTGTTTTCCTTTTATCCCTTGCTATCGTTTCTGTTGCAACTTACTACTCAATAAGCAACAGCAAGCATACTGAAACACTGGCTGACAGGGCATTTAATTCCGAGCACCAGATAGCCAGGGTTGAAAGAATATATACGATCACCTCTAACGCAGATGAGGGTGTTCAGAACTACATTATTACGGGTAACGAAAAGTACCTTGTTCCTGCAGACACCTCCATAGCGAAGCTTAACAGGGTAATGAAATTTA
>DATHOL010000374.1:0-2796 GCA_035484895.1 Bacteroidia bacterium
GTTTAGTATTTAGATGTAATTTAGCCACCCAATTATAAGACCATGAAATTCATAGCCGAAATAGATGTAATGCCTTTAAAAGCCTTGTTAGACCCACAAGGACGTGCCGTAACCACTGTATTAAAGAATATGGGCATGCCCGAATTTGAAAACGTGCGTATAGGTAAACACGTTACACTTGAAGTAGAATCGGACTCGGAAGCCAACGCTAAGGTAAAGGTGGAAGCCGCCTGCAAAAAACTATTGGCTAACCCTATCATGGAAAGCTTCCACTACTCTATCAAGGCAAATTAAGCTATCTTACATCCTTAATTATTGTAAAAAAATCTGCATTTTAAAAATAGCTGCATAAAGCATTTTTATAGGCTTTAGGCAGTATCGTATTTGCGCACTACATACAGACTTACAAAGACTTATAGAGAGAATCTTATTTTATCGCACCGCAGCCCATTTTTTGCCAGGACAAATGCCCGGTAAATGTTTAGCAACTAGTATTCGCTTACTTTACCACTTCAATTTTCCTGACAAGTTCACCACCATTATTCAATGCCAGTTTGAGAAAATAAACGCCGCTTCTTACTCCTGAAAGATTGATTTGTTCAACATTACCATTCAACCTATCGGTATAAATAGTTTGCCCAAGGACATCATTAACAGTCACGATTCCGGTTTCGGGTTGCGAAAGGGTAATGGTAACAATACTTTTGGAAGGGTTAGGATAAATAGATAGCGAAGGTATTGAGTTTATGGTTGGAACTCCTGTAATAGCCAGTTCCTTTCTATTGGAACGTGAAGTGACTTTATTGGCACTCATTAACTCATGCCTTACAATGGGAGCATTGGAATATGGTACACAATGGAGGCTCCAAACAGTAATTATCATATACCTTAGATTCGCAGATACCGGAGGATGATTATCCGTATAGGCAAATGTAGTATTGGAAACAGAATCCAGCCTTTGCCAGTTATTACTGCCGGCAGAATCCCGCAATATTACATAGTAGTCTACACTATCTCCCTGATAAGCGTTCCAAGTCAAATTAACCACATTACCCACACCAACACTTGCCTGTAGTAATATGGTTTGATTATATGGCGAAAGCAGGCTTATTAGGCCGTTGGTATCAACAGTGCAAATTTCATAATATGAACTTACCGTATTAGGCTGTGAGTTAGAATCTACAAATTGGGTGTAGTTATGGATAGATACGTGACCAATATACTGATACCCTGAGAAATTTTTGCTATATATTCGGACACTATCAACCAGATTAGTATCAATGCCTGTTTTATCCCATAGGACTTCATTGTATTTGGAAGCTGTGTCAACAGAAACATAACATATATTAATCTCAGAGGGTGGTCCGCCTGTCCAATCAGCAATATTGCTGCACGAAATATTGCCAGCCTGAGAAATGTTTCCTCCGGCTACAAGAGCTGAACCATATGATCCAAGAGAATAAACATAATACCCTGGTATTCCGGAACCCAAAGGATACCAATTTGCTCCATCCCATTGTGCGACATCGCTTGCAGCAACGCCTCCGGCAGAATCAAATCCGCCGCCAGCATAAAGTACATGATTTAAAACAGTTAGTGAACTTACACCCCATGGAGAAGGGCCGAATCTTATTCCTTTACCCACAGCAGACCATGAAGTTCCATTCCATTTAGCTATATTATTAACAGGCATGCCTCCCGCAGTGTCAAAAACTCCACAGGCATACAACTCCCCATTAAGGACAGCCAGAGAAGATATGCCAGCCCGACCATTATATCCGGTTATTCCACTACCAACCGCAGACCACGAGCTGCCGTTCCATTTTGCAATATTATTTACCGGAACACCTCCTGCGGTATCAAAATAACCTGCGGCATATAGTTCCCCGTTATACACCGCTAAAAAAGACACTTCTGCAGCACTCGTTGCTATTCCAGAACTTAAAGCCGACCAAGAGGCACCGTTCCATTCGGCAATGTTATTGGCAGGATTCCCGCCTGCGGAATTAAAAACTCCGCCTGCATACAGGTTGCCGTTAAATACGCATAAAGAATATACATAGGTATTATTGGCAATACCATTTATTCCACTACCCAAAGCAGACCATAATGTTCCATTCCATTGGGCAATATTATTAGCAGCATTTCCTCCGGCAATACTTAGTTGCCCTCCTAATACAAGCTTTCCATTATATTCGCATAAAGCATATCCGGCGCCATCAATACCTCCGCCAACACTATCCCATGTTGTACCATTCCATTGTGCAATACTTCTAGCAGAATCATTACCGGCAGTTGAAAACACGCCGGTAACAAATAAGTTTCCATTATATGTAGTTATCCCAAAAACTTGACCAGCCGACCAAGGCCCTATGCCATTGCCATAGGTCGACCAGGTTTGCGCTTTTAAACAAAATACCGATGCAAAAATTGAAACAGTGAAAAGTAATTTCTTAATCATATTGCCAGGCATTAATTGATTGTTAGTGAGGCCTATTTAGGATCAAAAATAGATAAAATATTCATACAAAATACATAACGGTCTTTTGTTATAAAAAATTTAGATTATTCGTAAAACGCCACTATCCCTGTATCCAAGTCATACAGGCCGCCTATGATTTTAATTTTTCGCAATTGTTCCATTTCCCGCAGCATAGGGCTTTGTTATAAAATATGCAACAGTTCATTTTAAATGAACTGTTGCATATTTTTAGCAATGGCAAATGCATTGCAAATGGGGCACAAATAAATCCTTACTTTACCACTTCAATTTTCCTGACAAGTTCACCACCATTA
>DATHOL010000375.1:0-5578 GCA_035484895.1 Bacteroidia bacterium
CCATTATTAGCTTGCAAACGGTTTCTATTTCTTCGGGAGTAAATCCAAAACCGGGGAGGTGTTTCATGGCGATTTCGCAGGACATCATTTCATGCTCTGTGTCGCTGAATGTCCATCCCGAATCATGATAAAGAGCGGCAATTTGAAGAAGTTTCATGTCGGCCTCCGAAATCTTCTCTTCCTTCCCGATACGTATGGCAGCTTCCCATACCTCTTTGGTATGAGCCAGGTTATGGTAGGTCAGATTATTTGGTAATTCATCCTCCAGTTTATGTAAAATGAATTGTGTAGCTTCTTCGAAATTCATTTTGCAAAAATATATTTATTTGTTTTATACATGTTATGTGCATATCATATTATTGATAAAATACACATGATTATGTTATCCAATACTTTCCAAAACCTCTACTAATACCTTTTTTTCATTTTCCCAATTAAGGACTTCCCTGGCTTTTGCGGCATTATTTCTCCATATACCCAAATAAGCTTTATTGGCCAGCATATAGTTTATTTTAGCTGCAATTTCTTCGGGATTATGCGATTCAATACATATACCCACGTCGTAATCATCGATAATTCTTTTAATTTCTATTAATGGAGAAGCCAAAACCGGTAATTCGGCCTGTATATAATCAAATAGCTTATTTGGCAGGCTATAGCGGTAATTTATATTAGTGTCTTTATCCAGCGTTAGCCCAATATCGGCCAGAATGGTGTATTGCATAAGTTCTTCGAAGGGCAATTTTGCTATAAACTTGACCTTTTCAGTAAGTTTTAATTCTTCTGTCATATTTTTAAGGCTATTAACCGCGTCGCCACCGCCAATGATTACCAGCAGGCAATTATCCAGATGAAGCATTGCCTGAATAGCTTCTTCCACTCCCCGGTTTATATTAATTCCTGCTCCCTGCAGCAATAAAATGTTTTTATCTGCGGGTAATCCCAACGATTCCCGGGTGGATTTTGCCGGCAAAACCTTTTTCATGGGCAAATTGCGCATCACTTTTACATCTGTGCCAAACTCATCTTTATATAGCTTGGCAATTGAATCATTTACGGTAAACATGTGTTTAAGCCGGGGTATCAATAGTTTTTCGAGGCTCTTCCATATTTTTCTTTTTACAGGAGTTTCCATTAATTCCGGTACGCCGGTAAAATATTCGTGGCTATCGTATATAAGAGCTGCGCCTTTTAATTTTGATACCATATAGTTTGGTAGGAGAGTATCTAAATCGTTAGCGAAATAGAGATTGGCTTTATGAAAGAGCAGGTAAAAGAATAAGTGAATTTGAAACTCAATATAAAAGGGGACGCCTTTGGTAAATAGCAATTTCATCCGGTGGGTGGAATAAGGGCGGGCAGGAATAGACAGGCTGTTTTTTAGAACTCTCCCTACTAAAGTAACTTCATATCCTGATTCAACCAAGGTCAAGCATGTTCTGTTTACACGCTGGTCTGTCACCAAGTCGTTTATTACAGATACTATTGCTTTTTTCATTCAATTAGGAATTCCTAACTATTCAGCAAACGCTTAACAATTTCATCGGTGGTAATTCCTTCCGCTTCTGCCTTATAATTGCGTACTATACGATGGCGAAGTACCGGCGCTGCTACAGCTTTTACATCTTCAATGTCAGGAGAATATTTACCGTGTAATGCTGCATGGCACTTAGCGCCAATTACTAAAAACTGGGAGGCTCTCGGGCCAGCTCCCCAAACAATATAATCTTTGGCCACTTGCGTAGCCATCGGGTTATCAGGACGTGTTTTAGAAACCAGTTTTACGGCAAATTCCAATACATTGTCGGCAATAGGTATTTTACGCACCAGTTTCTGAAAAAAGAGGATTTCCTCCGCATTAAGTATCTTATTCAGTGTTACTTCCTTATCGAAGGTGGTGCTTTTTACAATTTGCAATTCTTCGGCGTAACTGGGATAATCTACCCAGATGTTGAACATAAAACGGTCTAACTGGGCTTCCGGAAGCGGATAAGTTCCTTCCTGTTCTATCGGGTTTTGGGTGGCCAATACAAAAAATGGGTTGCCTATTTCATAACGTTTTCCGCCCACGGTTACGGCTCTTTCCTGCATAGCCTCCAATAAGGCAGATTGGGTTTTAGGTGGAGTACGGTTAATTTCATCCGCTAAGATGATATTGGCAAATAAAGGCCCTTTTATAAACCTGAAACTGCGGTTTTCATCTAAAATGTCGGTCCCAAGTATGTCTGAAGGCATTAAATCAGGGGTAAACTGGATGCGGTTATAAGCCAACCCCAATGTTTGGGAAATAGTATTTACTAACAAGGTTTTTGCCAATCCGGGAACACCGATAAGCAGGCAATGCCCCCTTCCAAAGATGGAAATAAGCACATCCTGCAATATTTTTTCCTGGCCTACAATTACTTTGCCAATTTCTTTACTAAGCTCTTTATATTTTAAGCCAAAGGCGTCAACTGCTTCAACATCTGACTGATAGTTCATAAATAAATGGATTTAGTTTCGGAATGTAGCCTGCAAAATTAACAACATAATGCTAATAAATTGACATGCCACAAAATAATACAAAACAAATGAAGTTATTATATTTGTAGCGGCTTGTTAAAATGGTTAAAGTATGTTCACATGGGGGTCTGTATAACTATTACCTCTGTTTTGCGTACAATTTAACTTATAATTAGTACTTTTGTAACACTTAATATTTATACATGAACAAAATTATACGCTTTGTTTGCTTTAGTGTAGTAGTTTTTTACTCAACAGTAATTACAACTAAGGTTTATGCTCAAAAGATGGCCCTTGACAATGAAACCATAGAAAGAATAGTTTCTTACTGGTCATCAACATTTGAAGAAATGAGGGTAGAGCAGGGGGTAAGCAGGCAGGAGTTTGATATTTACAATAGGTTTTACGAACACCAGATAGATTCCATACAAACGGAATTTATGAAAGGCATGTGGGCCGGTACTGTTAACCTTTTGAATGTAAAGGATTACATGGCAAAAAAGAAAGTAATATTTACAGGCCTTTTGACTAACTTTCAGTCTGTAGAAAAGGAATTCCCTACTTCAGTAGATGAATACAAGTATAAAAAACGCCCAAGATTAAGCGCTGATAGCTGTTTCCCTGCTTGTTATAATTCCGGCTTTGAAGATGGTACATTTGATGGATGGTATGGGTTTTATGCTGTAAATAATTCGACTGTTGGCGCATTTAATATTTCACCGCCTATAGGTGGCTATATGGGAGCTGTAACCGAGGGTGCTCAGGATCCTAATACCGGAAATTCATACCAGTTAAAGATTACTTCAGGAGTAGCCGTAGATCCTTTTCTTGCCGCCTATTCCACTTATTCTATGCCACAGGTTTCTCCTTATGGGGGAAATCACTCGGTAGTATTGGGCGACGATTCAATGAACGGGCAAGGAGTGGCTATTCTTTCCCAATCTTTTTTAGTTACTTCGGCCACAGCCAGCATTACCTATCAATATGCGCTCTTTCTTGAAAACCCATCCAATGCTTCACACTCCTATTATCAACAGCCATTTTTTACTGTTAACGTAATTGATAATGTTACGGGAGATACTATTCCCGGTTGCGGTACATATCATCAGGATGCATTAATAGGTTCAAGCTCTCCGGGATTTATAGGAGTATGGTATCCTGTTGAAGGAGATTCCGTTTATTGGAAAAATTGGACTCTTGCCAATGTTCCGTTAAAAGATTATGTGGGACATTGTGTTACCGTAGTATTTGAAGTACAGGATTGTTCATTGGGAGGCCACTTTGGCTATGCTTACGTGGATGCAAGTTGCAACCCTGAACAGGTAATAGCTTCTTCACCCGCCTTATGCGGCCAGGATTCAATCTCCCTTACTGCTCCCCCGGGGTATACCACTTATGCTTGGTCAGGAAATCCAACTTCGGCTATTATCAGCAATGATACTTTGCAAACAGTGTGGATAAATGCCGGTGGCACATACACAGTAGTACTTAAAAACACTACAGGCGGTTTATGTACGGATACATTGGTTATTCATATTGATAGCTTAGGAGGAACTGTGCCAATACCTAGTTTCATTGCAAATACAGCCTGTGCCGGACAAGCAACTTCATTTATTAATACATCAAATCCAATATCAGGCCAGTTTTTCTGGGATTTTTACAATTTAGGAAGCTACGAGGATTCCAATATTACCAATCCTACCTGGATTTATTCTACCCCGGGTACATATGTAGTAAAGTTGTTTGAATTAAATAACGGTTGCGGAGCGTATGCTTACGATACCATAACTGTTTCTCCATCTGTAGCCGGTGCATTTAGTTACTCCGGTGGAGGATGCGCTCCTGAAACGGTTACATTTACAAATGGGTCTGCAGGTGCTACCAGTTATTTTTGGAATTATGGCGACCCGTCCTCTGCACCGAATGATACATCTACTTTTGCGAGCGGTTCTCATACCTATACCGTTCCCGGAACATATACAGTTACTATGATTGCCAGCAATGGCGGCCCTTGTCCCGATACTATCAGACAGGTAGTTAATGTACAGGGACCTCCAAGACCAATTATTACAGGCAGTGATTCTGTTTGCGTGGGCGGTGTGGATAGTATATCTGTTGTAGTTCCGGGTGGAGCAACCTATGTGTGGGCTCCGGGCGGACAAACATCCTCTACTATTGGTGTTTCTATAGTAGGCCCTACTACGTATACTGTTACTGCAACCAATAGTTGCGGAACCCATGATACCACATTCACCATTAATATTGGCGGGTTGCCGATAGCCTTATTAACTGTAGCTAAAGACACTATCTGTTCAGGAGATACTGTATTGTTAATGGGCGGCGGCGGCGGCGCTTATAAATGGAATACGGGCTCAACCACAAGTAACATTAAGGTTGTTCCACTGATAACTACATCCTATACAGTGCATGTTTCACAAGGTACAACTTCCTGTGCCGATTCGGCGGAGTTAACTATTTTCGTTAACCCGAAAATAACCTCAAATTTAACCCTTTCCGGTGATTCTATTTGCCCGGGAACAGCAGCTACACTGACAGTTAATTCCAGCGGCGGCCCTCCCAATTATGTTTGGAGCACAGGGGCAACTACTTCTTCCATTACAGTAAATCCGGCTACTACAACCACCTACTATGTATTGGTGGGCGGAGTTTGTGCCAATGACTCTATTGGCCAGGTGGTAACAGTTGTGCCTTATCCAACTATTGTTATTACTTCTTCGGATACTGTTTGTAAAGGTACCGCAACCACTGTAACCGCCAGCGGTGCAAACTCTTACTTATGGAACAACGGTTCTACCAATAACCCGCTTACCGTTACTGTCAATAACGACACCACTCTTATTGTAACAGGTACCAGCGGACAATGCAGCAACCATAATGGAAAAACAATAGATATATACAAGCCTTTAGTCAGCAGATCGGCAGGTGATACAATTTGCAGTGGCGGTGTTACCACCGTCGGTGTATCTGTCAGCGGAGGAAACCATGTATATACCTATTCATGGAACAACGGGCTTACTTATGACAGTGCGGGCCCGCTTGCAGTTACTGCACCTCC
>DATHOL010000376.1:0-6387 GCA_035484895.1 Bacteroidia bacterium
CGGACTAAAATACAGTTGCCAAAGGCCCCGTTTCATTTTAGGGGACGGAAGTTCAATATCATTTTCATTCTATCGGTAATAGGGTTATGCTTTGTTTTGTATGGCAATTCCATACCCAATGAGTTTGCGCTGGACGATGAATTTGTTCTGCATAATGATTCTACCGTTGCCAAAGGATTCAGCGGTATACCTCAACTATTTAAAAAGCGATATGCCTGGGATCAGAAAGGCGGTTATGGGTATCGCCCGTTGGTAAAAGTTAGTTTTGCTATTGAATATGCTTTTTTTAAAGAATCACCGCATTGGGGGCATTTTATTAATATTCTCATATATGCATTTCTATGCATATTCCTCTTTTTCTTTTTGAGGAAATTATTGTATGAAAAAGTAAGCGACTATTTTTTATTTGTTGCGCTTGCATTATTTATTACGCACCCGCTTCACAGCGAGGTGGTGGCCAGCCTTAAAAACCGCGATGAATTATTGGTGCTGCTATTTGGTCTGTTTAGTACCTATTCCATGCTTAAATGGTACGAAGCAGGAGAATGGAAAAAAAGAGTTTTATGGGGCTTACTGGGTTGTATTGCCTTGGGAATGGGCGCGCTGTGTAAACCCGATGCCATAATTTTTATACCCATAACAGCATTGGTGCTTTTTTTCTTTACCGACAAAGGACTTCGGGGAGCCATTTTTTCATTTGCAATTCTTTCGATTTTCATAGTGCTTGGAAACAGGTTTATGCACAACCATGTACTTCCCGCTTCTTCATACCGCCGTACGTTTGTATATATAGAGAATCCATTGGTGGGTGTTCACTGGTATCATAAATTCGCCTTGGCATTTTCTACTGTTTGGTTTTACATCGGTAAAATGGTTTTTCCCAAAGACCTTGTTTGCTATTACGGGTATAATGCTTTTGATGCTTTTCCAAAATGGACCGATTTTGGAGTGATAGCAGGAATTTTGCTTACCGGGTTATTAGGATACCTGGTTATCAAAAACAGTAAAACTAAAAACATGCTTCTCTTCTTCCTGCTGCTTTTCTTCGGAACATTTTTTCCCTATACCGATTTGTTTGAGGTCGGTGCCGGTGTAGTAGCTGAGAGATTCATGTTTATTCCTTCTGTTGCATTTGTTGTACTGATAACTTACCTGCTATTTTATGCGTTCAAAATTCCGCTCGACAAAAAACCATTCGGGCAACCGGCTAACTATTTGTATGCCTTTACCGGTATTGTTTGCATATTATTTACAGCACGTGTAATAGCGAGAAACCCTAACTGGAAAACGCATCAGTCTATTTACCTGCACGATTCGCAGGTTGCACCAAAATCGGCAAAGCTTCAATCATTACTGGCAGCTACCTATATTGACCAGGCGCAAAAATTGAAAGTATCCAATCCTGAACGCAAGGCATCTATAGACTCTCTCTACCTGGCAGGCCAAAAGGGTTACCAGAATTCGGTTGATATTTATTCCGGATACGGAACTTCATTGAACAATTTAGGGATGATACAATATACCCTATACGGCAACCTACCCAAAGCGATTAGCTTTTTCAAAAAAGCGCTGGAAGTTGACTCAAATTATTCGGAAGCCTTGTTTAACATGGGTGCATGTTACGAGGCTATCGCCAATAAAATAAAAGATACTGTAACATCATTACACCGTGATTCCATAGAAATGGCAGGAAGAAAAACTGCCCCGAGTGGCGAAGCAAGAGAATCATTGTATAGAAGATTACAGGCATGTGAAGCGCGGATGAAAGAGTACGACAATGAATCAGAACAGAGTTATTTGCGCACCATAACGGTAAAGCCCTCCTATTACGTTGCCTATATATACCTGACCCGCTTGTATTTTTCGGAAGGCAATTATCAGAAAGTAATAGATTTTGATAAAAAAGCAATCGATAATGGCAACCAAAGTGACGTGGTTTATGTAACCATGGGAAATGCTTACCTGATGTATAAAGATACTGCTAATGCCGTTGTTAATTATGAAAAATCAATGCAGTTCTATGATAAGAACTACTATATCTGTAGTTTTCTGGGTAAATACTACCGAAATATAGGTGACACAGCCAAGGCTCACTTTTATAAAAGAAAGTATGAAGCGGCTATGGAATTTAAAAACAGCCATACGCCTGTTCGCTAATAAAATTTGTATTGCCCGGAAGCTATAATCAGTTAAGACCAGCGGTCAAATTTTTATTTTACGCCATTTAATCATACATTTGTTTTTTCTTACCGGAAAACATACCATTACCATGAAAAAAATAATACTGAACTTCTCCGTTTTCTTTGTAGCTATAGCGCTCGGGTTTTCTTTTCACTACCTAAAAAAACACAGCGCTGCTAAAGTACCTTCATCCAATGAAGGCGCTGAAGATATTGACGGATATGTAAAATGGGAATTCCAGCGCCTTGCTGACCCTGCCACCGGAAGAATACCCGATAATATTCGCAACCTGGAATTAGGTTTTGCTGTAGGATTACCCAATGATTTGCAAGATGAAAAGAGCAAAGAGATGGCTTCTTCGGCTACCTGGCAAATGCGTGGACCCTGGAATGTAGGTGGCAGAACAAGGGCTTTTGCTGCCGATGTAAATAATGAAGCCATATTGCTTGCCGGTTCTACCGCAGGCGGAATGTGGAGAAGCACGGATAGCGGCAAATCATGGATATTGACAACGAAACTTGCGCAGGAACAAAGTGTTTCATGTCTTGCGCAGGATACACGCAATGGGCATAGTAATGTTTGGTATTATGGTTCGGGAGAGTGTTATGGAACATCAGCAAGTGGTACAGGAGCATTTTACCTTGGAAACGGACTTTACCGTTCAACGGATGACGGTCAAACATGGTCAGTTCTGCCAAGCACCAATGATAATAATGTTGTCTTTGGAAGCTATTGGCAGGCCATTTGGAGTGTGGCAACAGATCCATCCAGAAATGATTCCAGTTTAGTTTATGTATCAACCATCGGAGAAGTAAATCGTTCTTCAGATAGCGGGCGCATATGGAAAACGGTATTAGGAGGAGGCTCCCCTTATTCTTATTTTACCAATGTTATTGTTACACCTGAAGGTGTTGTGTATGTTAGCATGAGCAGTGATGGCACCCAACGGGGAATATGGAGATCGACAGATGGAATTACGTTTACCAATATCACCCCGCCTAATTTTCCAACTACCTATGACCGCATTGTAATGAACTATGCTCCTACCGACCACAATCAATTGTATTTTCTTGCCAACACACCCGGATTTGGAAACCCGGATACTAACTTCCTGCATCAGGTAGAGTGGAATAGTTTATGGAAATATAAATACCTATCGGGTGATGGCGACAGTGCAGGTGGAGCATGGACAGACCTTTCCCCTAACCTTCCTCATACGGGTGGTACATTTGATAAATATAATTGCCAGGGTTCATATGATATGGTGGTTACTTTTTTACCAACGGATACTTCCACCATATTTATTGGCGGAACCGATATTTTCCGTTCTACCAGTGGTTTTTATGATGACACACATACGGCACATATTGGCGGATATGCAGTTGGTGCTTCCATACCAAACATAACTGTTTATCCGGGCCAGCATTCTGATGAGCATGTATTGTTCTTTTCAAAATCCAATCCATACACTATGTATTGCGGAGGCGATGGCGGGCTTTTCAAAACCCTTGAAGATACAGCGGCTGTTGTTCCATGGACGAACTTTAATAACGGATATATAACAACCATGTTCTACACGGTTACATCCAACCATGAAACTTCAGGCAGCCCTATATTAGTTGCGGGAGCTCAGGATAATGATTGTTTGTTTGATAATGCACTGGCTCTTACAAACCCATGGACCAAGCCTGTTTTTGGAGACGGTTCATTCTGTAATATTGCGGATAGCGGCAAGTATTTTTATTATGAAAATACCACCGGAAAACTATTCAAGGCACAAATGGATACTGTAACCGGAGCGGTGGTGGCTTTTAACCGGATTGACCCTATTGGCGGAAGCAATTACGAATGGCTCACTCCATGTATAGTTGACCCGAACAATAACTACATGATGTACCTGGGTGCGGGTAAATATTTATGGAGAAACAATAACCTGTCTGCTATTCCGCTTACAAATATGTGGGATTCTATCAGTACCAATTGGGTGCAATGGGCCGATAGCGTTCCGATTGCAGGTGCCGATATTACTGCCATGGCAGTATCCGCTATTCCGGCAAACCGGGTTTATATAGGAACAAGCGACCGGGAAGTATACCGGATTGATGGCGCTAATATTGGTACACCCACACCAATTGATATTACAGGGAAAATATATCCCAATGCTTTTCCGTCTGGCAACTGGAATGGTGCAAACCCTTTTGTTACATGCATAGCAGTAGATCCCAACAATGCTAATAAGTTGATAGTTGTATTCTCAAATTACGGAGCGCATAATCTTTTCTACAGTTCCGATAGCGGAACTACCTGGAAATATTCTGCCGGTAATCTTGACGGAACAAACCAACCATCTCTGCGCTGGGCAGCAATTCAGCATCTTCCGTCCGGTGGAACCATTTATTGGGCAGCCTCCAGTACAGGATTGTATGCTACGGATACCCTGAAAGGTACTTCAACTGTTTGGGTTCAGCAGGCTACAAGCAGTATTGGAAATTCCGTTTGCGATATGGTGGATGTCCGTCAATCGGATGGATTAGTGGCGGTGGCTACACATACCCGCGGAGTGTATACAGCAAACATTACCAGTTTGAGCAATATCGCAACTGTTCATAACCTGAATCCACAAAATATGGATATGCAAGTTGAATTATATCCTAACCCCTCGGCAGGAAAAGCTACTGTAAGTTATTACTTGCCGCAGCAAGGCAATGTGGAACTCAGAATATACAACGAACAGGGAAGAATGGTTCAGGAGTCGAATTATAATGAAGTTCAGCAAGGCAATAATTTGCTCTCTGTCGACATCGGCAAGCAAGCCGCAGGAGTTTATTTCTGCAGCATTATTTCAGGCAGTAATGTGAAGACGGTGCGAATGTTAATAGTAAAATAACATGTAAATATATTTTTACTCTTTCAAGCCTTTGCTTAAAGGCCTTCATCATAATTTCACCTTGCCGGTACTAACTTATTAGCCTATTTTAGCGTCCTATTAACTTATTGGAAGCAAAAGACATTTAGTTTTGCAGCAATGAAGAGCAGATTTGTGCGGTATTCCATTATTTCCCGAAAGCATGCCCTGATAGTATCGGGAATAGTAATGCTTGTTTCATTATTTTCCTGCAATACAGTTAAAAAAGTACATGAGGGTGAATATCTTTTGAATAATAATAAAATAGTTTACCGCTTTAGCCCCCCTCAAAAATCAAATGGGTTCAATACCATAACCAACCTGGGTAAAGAAGGGATAGAGCAATTTCAAATACCCCGTTCCATAGCGCCATCTGAAGTGCTTCCTTATGTGAAACAAAAACCCAATTCACGGATATTATTTATTCTGCCTTTTTATTTATACCTGTATGATATACCCGATTCGGCTAAAACAGCCCGCCGGAAAATGGAAAAGGATTCAGCCTACAAAATTAAAGCGCAAAAAAAAGGGTGGAGCGATGCCAAATTAAAACGGAAAATTGACCGGAAAACAGGCAGGGAATGGATAATGAGCCAGGGTGAAGCGCCCGTTATTCTGGATACCTCTTTGGCCCAAAAATCAACGGAGCAAATAAAAACTTTTCTTATGAATAAAGGTTTTTATGATGCTCAGGTAAAAGATACTATTCATTACCGGGGCAGAAGGGCCGATGTATCCTATATAATAAAGCCGGGGAAACCATACCGGATTAATAAGATTGAATACTACTTCGAGGATATGGGATTGGCTGCGGAAATATATTCCGATACGGTGGATTGCATGATACGCCGAAAAGACGTTTATGATAAAGATGTAATTGATGCCGAAAGCGACAGGCTTACCAAGGAACTGAACAATGCGGGGTTCTATTATTTTTCGAAGGCGTATGTAAATTATGTGCTTGATACGAATAAAGCAACTCACCAGGTGGATGTTTTAATAAATATTAAAAAATACGCCAAGCGCGATATAAATAACAAAGATTCAACAATAGAAACCAGCCATCCCTGGTTTCGGATACGCCATGTAATGGTTCAAATGAATTTCGACCCTACCAGAGCCGCCTTTTACCATGCTACCGATACCGTTATTTATGATGGGCTCACCATCGTTTATCCGCACGGACAATTAAGCATGAAGCCAAATAAATTCCGGCAAAAAATATTTGTTACGCCCGGCGATGTTTATCGCATAGTAAACAGGGAAGACACCTATACCGGTTTATCTCAACTAAATGAATT
>DATHOL010000377.1:0-4860 GCA_035484895.1 Bacteroidia bacterium
AGGATTTAAAGTAAATGCCGTTTTTCTAAATAATTAAGTAATGTATCGAAGGCTTTTTCCTTCCTCCAACCCCATTTATCTGATTGTCGTATTACATTACCTTGAAATGTTATTTTAATAGAGGAAAAATAGATTATTCTAGTCCCGCTACTAAATCTAAAAATAAATTTTTCAATCGAATCGCTAGTCTCAAATTTTTTATTCCTTTTCGTCCCGGTAATACGTACCCTGTTTTCAGTAATTTCAATAAAATGAATGTATGAGGCGCAGTAAAAATCGGATTGAAAAATAATCATTATTAAAAAGGGAATATAAATCATCATTACAGGCAAAACCATATGACTACTATGGTTTCCAATAAATAGATATAAGAAAAGACAATAAATAGTTAGTAAGATAAACCTCAATAAGAATATAGGTTTTATCCTTTCCCAATAAGTCTTTGTCTCTTCAACTTCTATTTTGAGGTTTTCCATTTATTTTGAAATTGATTTAGCAATTTCCCACACCACTATCCCTGCGCTTACAGATATATTCAACGAATGTTTTGTGCCATATTGAGGTATTTCAATGCAGGCATCGCAAACATCAATTACGGCTTGTTCAACTCCGGTAATTTCATTGCCAAATACAAGGGCTAACTTATTAGAATCGGGCGTGAATTTATCGAGCATTATGCTTTTATCTGCCTGCTCAACCGCATACACTTTATACCCTTCATTTTTTAAGGAATTGACTGCTTCAATTGTAGTTTCAAAATGTTTCCAGTTTACGGTCTCTGTCGCGCCAAGAGCAGTTTTCTGAATTTCGCGATGGGGTGGGGTAGCGGTTACTCCGCATAGATAAATAGCCTCTATTAAAAATGCATCCGCCGTGCGGAATACAGAACCCACATTGTTCATGCTGCGCACATTATCAAGCACAATTATAATGGGAAGTTTTTCCGCTTTTTTGAATTCGTCGGTTGATTTACGATTCAGTTCATCCATGGAAAGTTTTCTCATGGCTTTTCTTTAAAAAATATTGACTTCCCTCTCCAATTCCACCCCAAATTTTTCTTTTACAGACTCAATTATTTGGGTTGAGAGTGCATAAATTTCTTTGCCTGTTGCATTGGCGTAATTCACTAAAACAAGCGCCTGGTCTTTATGTACGCCTGCATCGCCAATACGTTTGCCTTTCCAGCCACATTGCTCAATCATCCAACCGGCAGCCAGTTTGGTATATCCTTCGGCAGCTGGAAAAGAAACAATATTTGGATGGGCTATTTTTAATTTTTCAAATTGCTCATTAGGTATGGTAGGGTTCTTGAAAAAACTTCCTGCATTACCCAATTTATCAGGGTCCGGTAACTTGCTGGAACGGATTTTAATAACTGCATTACTCACATCTTTTATGGTGGGATTAGTAACACCCATAACCTCCAACTCCTTGCTCAACGAACCATACGATACATTTGGTTTGGGATTTTTATTCAGTTTGAATGTAACCGAGAGAATAATATAATTGCCTTTTTCTTCTTTCTTGAAAATACTTTCGCGATAGCCGAATTTACATTCAGCATTTGTGAAATTCCTTATTTCAAGCGTGTGGACATTCATAGCTTCCACTTCCTGCAACACATCTTTCAGCTCCACTCCATACGCGCCAATATTTTGTATGGGTCCCGCACCTACTGTTCCGGGAATAAGCGAGAGGTTCTCAATCCCGCCATAGTTACGGTTTACACAATATAGAACAAAATCATGCCACTTTTCCCCGCCGTTGGCTTTAATATAAATATTGTTCTCATCCTGGCTAATTACTTCCATGCCTTCCATGGCATTGCGGATGATGACCCCGTTGAAATCGCCGGTGAATAATACATTACTGCCTCCACCCAAAATAATAAAAGGCATCCCTTTTAATTCCGGTGAGGTAAGTGTTTTACGTAAAAAATCTATAGATGAAAAAACAGTATAATACTTCGCAAACACATGCGCATGAAAGGTTGTGATGTCTTGTAAGGGATAGTTCTGCAACAGTTTCATTATGCAGATTTTTTAACGGAGGTTCTTCGTTGCTTTTCCTTAATGATAAGGCTCAACTCCCGCCCTGTCTGTCCTTTTACCGAAGTATTTTCCTGCGCCCTTCTTATTAAATAAGGCAGCACATTTTTAATCGGCCCATAAGGGACATACTTGGCAACATTGTATCCTTCTTTAGCGATGTTATAACTGATGTGGTCGCTCATGCCTAATAATTGCGAGAACCATACATGCGGATTATTAGCCGGAATATTATTTTGTTGCATCAGTTTCACTAATAATTCCGAACTGTTTTCATTATGTGTGCCGGCGCATATGGAAATCCGGTCAATATGTTTTATGCAAAATTCAAGAGCGGAATTATATTCATTATCTGTATCGGCTTTCGTATCGTTTATCGGAGATTGGTAACCACCTTTTGCAGCATGGTCGCGTTCTTTCTCCATATAGGCACCACGCACCAGTTTCATTCCTATGAAATAGTTTTTTTCTTGAGCATCTTTCAGCAAGTTATCCAAATAGGCAAGTCTATCGCGACGATACATTTGCGCGGTATTAAATACAATCGCTTTTTGCTTGTTATATTTTTCCATCATATCGCGGACCAGGGCATCTACAGCGACTTGCGTCCATGTTTCTTCGGCATCAACTAATACTTGTACTTGATAATCAAAAGCTGCTTTACAAATGGAATCAAAACGCCTTTTTGTATTTTGCCATGCCTGCTCTTCGTCCGCATTCAATTTGGCATTTGAACTTACTTTCTCCAATACTTCTATCCTGCCAATTCCCGTAGGTTTGAAAACTCCAAATGGAATATGCGGGTTATTGGCCGCTTCTTTAAGTGTTCGTATAATTTCTGCGGCGGTTTCATCAAACTCGGCCTCGCTGGTTTTGCCTTCTACCGAGTAATCGAGAATGGAGCCCACATTATATTTCCCGAGCTCCGCTACTGTTTTAAGGCACTCTGTAATATTTTCGCCTCCGCAAAATTGTTTGAAAATGGTGGCTTTAATAATTCCGTTAATTGGGAGATGCGCCTTGATAGCAAAATCGGTAAAAGACCTGCCAAAATTTACCAGTCCCGGGTTGCTGACCATTTTAAAAAGCCAATAAGAACGATTAAGGTCGTTATCTGTTTTGCCTGAAAATGCGTTTGCTGTGTTGTCGAATGAAAGCATAGTTTAAAAGAAGTGCCGCAAATATATAGAATAATGGCAGGTTTTTAGTGAGGAAAAACCTCTCCCGCTTCAATCATAGCCTCTGCAAAAGCTTTCATATTTATATCCAACGGAATATTTTGTTTTTGGAAATAGCTGAGCAAATTTTCTGTCGGCATATTGCCTGTGAGTTTGTCGCTTGCCATTGGGCAACCTCCAAAGCCCTTAATAGCAGCATCAAAACGCCTGCAACCGCTATCGTAGGCAGCCTTTACTTTTTCCTCCCATTTGTCGGGCGTGGTATGTAAATGCGCGCCAAATTCCACATCTTTCAGTTCAGGAATCAGTGCAGAAAAAAGCGTAGTAATATTTTCAGGGTTAGAAACTCCGATAGTATCTGAAAGGGCAATTATTTTTATGCCCATTTCATGTAATTTATGTGACCAATGAATAGCAATATCGCTGCTCCATTTGTCACCATAAGGGTTTCCGAAAGCCATAGACAAATAAACTACCAGCTCTTTTTTATGCTTTATACACTCATGTTGTATTTCTTCTACCCGAACAAGTGATTCTGCAATGGTTGAATTGGTATTCCTGATTTGAAACGTTTCCGAAACCGAAAAAGGAAAACCTAAATAATTAATTTCATCAAACTGCACTGCATCTTTTGCTCCGCGCAGGTTAGCAATAATTGCCAATAATTTGTTTTTTGTGTTTGATAAATCAAGTTTTTTTAAAACCTCCGCTGTATCCCGCATTTGCGGAATGGCTTTGGGCGATACAAAACTGCCCACATCAATGGTATCGTAGCCTACTTTCAGCAGTGAGTTGATGTAATTTATTTTTTTATCAGTAGGAATAAATTCATCTATTCCCTGCATAGCATCACGGGGACATTCTATAATCTTCATAAAAATATTTTTTATAAAACCGATTTGAACTGCGATAAAAACCGCATATCATTTTCAAAAAACAAACGTAAGTCGTTAATCCTGAATTTTAGCATGGTTATACGCTCTATGCCCATCCCGAAAGCGAATCCGGTGTATTTGTTACTGTCTATTTTGCAATTCTCCAGCACATTCGGGTGAACCATTCCGCAGCCCATAATTTCTACCCAACCACTGTGTTTGCATACCGGGCAGCCCTTGCCTTCACATATAAGGCAGGTGATATCCATTTCGGCGCTGGGTTCGGTAAACGGGAAGAAGGAGGGGCGAAAACGTATTTCAATTTTTTCGCCAAACATCTCCTGTACAAAATAATAGAGCGTCTGTTTTAAATCGGCAAAGGAAACGCCTTCATCTATGTACAGGCCCTCAACCTGGTGAAACTGGCAATGGGCCCGGGCAGAAATGGTTTCGTTCCTGTAAACACGGCCCGGAGAAATAGTGCGGATAGGAGGTTTTTGATTCTCCATAACCCTTACCTGTACTGATGACGTATGAGTTCTGAGGAGTAAGGGTTCAATATTTTGAACCCCTACAGAGTCTTTCTGTAATTCTACAAAGAAAGTATCCTGCATATCGCGGGCAGGGTGGTCGGCAGGAAAATTGAGTGCACCGAAATTATGCCAGTCATCTTCAATTTCGGGCCCTTCGGAGACTACAAAACCAATACGCGCAAAAATATCGGTCATCTGTTTCCTTACGATTGAGATAGGATGCCTC
>DATHOL010000378.1:0-6049 GCA_035484895.1 Bacteroidia bacterium
AAAACCAGATTTTTTTTATTAGCCATTCCCTGCCTTTTAATTGCGGCATGTACAAGTTCTGCCGATAAAGCAACCAAACAAAAAGCAGATTCTTTGGCCGCTGTGGCGCACATGGATTCTATGCTGAATGCATCCAAAACAATGCATACACAGGATTCTATTGATGCGGCTAAAAAAGATACAACCAAGAAAGCTGATACCACCAAAGTGCAGAAATAAGATTTTGGATTTATGATTTTAAGTATCAAACCTTAAATCATATATCTGAATTCTTAAATCCATCCGTTGAATATATTTCAAAATGAAAATTAACATCATAGCAGCAGGACTAGCAAGTATAATCATCGGATTCTATTCTTGTGTTCCGGCAAACAAACTCACCGAGGAACAAAATAAAAGAAAAGCCTGCCAGGCCAAGCTTGATTCTATTAAAGCCCTGGACGATGCTTGTGAAACCAACAAAACTGAATTAAAAGCCAAAATTGATTTATTGCAAAATGAATTAAGCAATTTACAACATGATACCTCCTTCTGCGGGGCAAATTACCGTGAAACAACTGCCAAGTATAATAAGTTGAATGATGTTAATGAAGAGTTGCTAACCAAGTACAATGATTTAATGAAAGGCAATGAATCGAGCAGTAAGAAAATATCGGGGCAGTTGCAACTCACACAAGCAGAATTACTGGAGAAGGAAGATCAGTTAAATACCTTGCAGGATAGGCTCAACAAAGAAAAACTCCATTTAGATTCGTTAAATACAAAATTACAGCAAAGGGAAGCAAGGGTAAGTGAACTCGAAGGTATATTGAGCCGCAAAGATGCCGCTGTTGATTCTTTAAAAAAGAGAATCAGCAATGCATTATTAGGTTTTGCTGATAAAGGCATTTCAGTTTACGAAAAGAACGGAAAGGTATATGTATCCATGGAAGAAGCCCTGCTATTCCCAAGCGGAAGCACAAAGGTTCAGCCGGAAGGTATTGATGCCTTAAATAAGTTGGCACAGGCTTTGGAATCAAATTCCGATATCAATGTGATGGTGGAAGGCCATACCGATGATGTAACCATGAATGGCAAAGGAGATATTAAAGACAACTGGGATTTGAGCGTTATGCGCGCAACATCTATTATAAAAATACTTTTACAGGATGCCAAGATTGATCCATCGCATTTAATGGCTTCCGGCGTAAGCGAATACGATCCCGTTGACCCGGCAAAAACAAAAGAGGCAAGACAAAAGAACAGGAGGACGGATATCATCTTAACCCCAAAGCTGACGGAGTTGTTCAAGATTTTGAATGCGCAATAAGTGAATCGTTACTTTTAATTCTTCGGGGAATATTAAAAGCATATCACATGGAAATATTTATCAGGAGGATTAGCATAGAAGATGCTGCCTCAATAAATATGCTTTCAACACAGTTAGGATACCCAATTAGCTTGCAGGAAACTATATCTAACATGAATCAAGTAATGGGAAGTACAGATAATTGCGCCTTTGTCGCTATTATGGAAGGAAAAATAATTGGTTGGATTCATGCATTTAAATCTATACGAATTGAAACAAAACCCTTTATTGAAATTGGAGGGCTGGTTGTTGATGAAAATTACAGGGAAAAAGGTATTGGAAAAGCGTTGGTATATACAGTTATAGAATGGAGCAAAAGCCAAAAAAATACTAGCCTGAGAGTAAGGTGTAATACAAAAAGATTAGAAACTCATAAATTCTACTCTAAATTAGGATTCAGAGAAACCAAAGAGCAAAAAATATTCCAGGTAGAAATAGTACTACCTTGAATCCAGCTTCTCTGTTAAGTTTATATATTCCAGCAAGTAAACGGCTTTATTCTCATAGCCTGAAGCAGGACTAATGCGCGACATATCGAAAGAAGTCTGCAAGCCCCGGTATTTAGCATCGCCTAAATGGTTTTGCATATCGGTTCCGTACTTACCCAATAAATTGAAATAAAACATGCCGGCATCATATCCCTGGAATGAATAATAGCTTGGTTCTTCCAAATAATTGTTCCTGTATTTCAAAATAAATTTCTTGGTGCAAGAATCAGAATAATTCACAAACTCATTGCTTGGAAAATGGCAATCAAGTGTATCTAGATTTTCCGCAGCAAGGGCATCATTATTGGCCCAGTTGTGCATTCCGAATAATACCAATGAATCATCTTTTTCAAAAGCGGAGTTGGCAAGTTCATTTACAAACTTGGCTATGTATGGCGCTCCCTGATATGGCATAACAATTACATTCATTATCCTGTCAAGCATTTTATTCTTCAACCCTGTAACTCCTCCCCTGCTCTCAGCATGGCGCAGCGTATCCTTATGACCTAAAATAGAATCCGTTTTTTTAAACCGTTTTTTAAAGATTTCATAGTAATCATCGTTGGCATCATTATTGTGAATAAGAATAATATTTGCATTGCTATAATGTGCTGCAATGTAATCCGCTTCAAACTCTGTTTCCGTTAGTGTTGACGGTGTTGTTTTGCTTGTCCATAAATTATTCTTCAACACATTACTTTCAGAAGAAAGTGGAGAAATAATAGGTATGTTATGCTTGGAGGCAAACCCTGCCACCCGCAGAAAATGAGATGAAGAAGGCGGCCCGATAATGAGATTCATTCGAAGCATTTCGGGTTTTTTCAAAATAGAATCTATTACGTGAGTAGAAGTATCGGAATGAGGCAAAACATTATATACATGCAGGTTCGCCTTAAATCCCTTTTTAGCCAATGAATCCAATGCTACAACTAATCCGTGGTAAAAATCGATGGATATTTGTGTAAGTTGCGGGATGAGTTCAGTTCCTTCCAGCAAACGGTTTATGCGCAATGTATCTGCAGATTCAGTGGCAAATGGCATAATAAGAGCAATATTATAACGCCCCAATTTTTTTCCGGTATCGGTAACTGAAACTATCGACGGTGAAATAATATCCGTATGCGTTTGTTCTGTTACCAGGCTTTTGTAAGCAGTTGTTTCATCTGCTTTTTTAACAATTACAGGTTTATTCTGCGCTGGAGGTTGCATTGCTGAATCCTTTTTTACCGTAGGATTTACACTTGGCTTGTTTATTGCTACAGGTTGAGATGACTTAACAGGAATGCGTATTTTATGGCCCTTTTGCAAGCCTTTCTCAGCGATATCAGGATTCAGGCTATCAATTGCACCGACAGTGGTATTATATTGCTTAGATAATGAATAGAGCGTCTCTTTTGGCAAAACTTCATGGTAAATATAATTGCCTTTCGCAGAAACAGAATCTCCTTTAGCTGCCCCACCTATAGGAATTAAAAGCACATCGCCGGGTTTAACGCCATCAATAGCCGATGGATTTTCCAATACAATATCTTTAGGCTGCATATTAAATTTTTGGGCAATGCCATATATGGTTTCGCCTTTCTCTACAGTGTGCTTATAGTATTTCTTACCGTTTATAGTTGCAGGGACATCGTTGCCATTGTTTTGTGCCTGAACAAATACGGGAAGCATAAGGCAAGCAACAAGTGATATAAAGAACCAACTACACCAAATTTTTGGTAAGGGCTGAAAATTTTCAACCCCTACTGTTAACTTTACAGACTTAGATATTATTCCCATTCTATTGTAGCAGGGGGTTTGGAACTAATATCATACACCACACGGTTTATACCTTTTACCTTATTGATAATATCATTGGAAATTTTACCAAGCACTTCATAAGGCAAATGACACCAGTCGGCAGTCATGCCATCGGTGGAGGTTACAGCCCGAAGTGCAACTACATTTTCATACGTGCGTTCATCGCCCATAACACCTACCGAGCGCACCGGCAAAAGGATTGCACCCGCCTGCCAGACTTCGTTATACAGGTTATGCGATTTCAGGTTATCTATAAATACTGCATCTGCATCTTGAAGCAAGCGCACTTTTTCGGGGGTTATATCTCCCAGAATCCTTATTGCAAGTCCCGGCCCGGGGAAAGGATGGCGGCCAATAATGTTTTCATCAACACCCAATGCTTTGCCTACTTTACGCACTTCATCTTTAAAGAGCGTATTCAGGGGTTCCACAATTTTCAGCTTCATTTTTTCAGGTAGTCCGCCTACGTTATGGTGCGATTTGATGGTCATAGATGGGCCTTTCACGCTTACCGATTCTATCACATCCGGATAAATAGTGCCTTGTGCCAGCCACTTCACTTCCTTTACTTTGTGAGCCTCCTGGTCAAATACTTCTATAAAAACACGGCCAATTGCTTTGCGCTTTTTTTCAGGGTCTTCTATTCCTGCTAATGCTGTATAGAACATTTCTTTAGCATCTACACCTTTTACATTCAAACCCATATCGCGATAGGAATGCAAAACGCTTTCAAACTCATTTTTGCGTAAGAGTCCATTATCTACAAAAATACAATAGAGATTTTTTCCAATAGCTTTATTTAGTAATACGGCCGCTACTGAAGAATCTACCCCACCTGATAAACCCAATACGACTTTATCATTTCCTATTTTTTCTTTGAGCTGTGCAACTGTAGAATCTATAAAAGAATCGGGTGTCCAGTTTTGCTGGCAACCGCAAATATTTACCACAAAATTATAGAGCAACTTCGAACCTTCCGTTGTATGGAACACCTCCGGATGAAACTGGATTCCATAAATATTCTGCCCATCTATTTTAAAAGCCGCATCTTTTACCGTTTCAGTGCTTGCAATAAGCGTAGCGCCTTTAGGCAACTTAGTAATAGTATCTCCGTGAGACATCCACACCTGGCTTTTCGGACTCAGGCCCTTAAGCAAATCATTATCTCCGTTTAATATATTCAAATGCGCCCTGCCATATTCCCTTGTATTGGAACGAGCCACATTGCCCCCCCAATTATTAGCCATTAATTGAGCACCATAACATACACCCAATAATGGTCGCCCCCCCATTAATTCATCCAAATTAACATTTGGAGCATCGGTATCATGTACAGAAAACGGGCTGCCAGAGAGTATTATGCCTTTCCAACCCTTTGCTCTTAACTCTTCACTTTTAGCGGCAGTATAGGGGTGAATTTCGCAATATACATTCAACTCCCTCACCCTGCGGGCAATAAGCTGTGTGTATTGAGAACCGAAGTCGAGGATAAGTATGCTTTCTTCCATAAGTTGAAAAGGAGCTGCAAAGATAAAAAAAGGGTTGGAGCAGGAAGGCAAATAAAAAAGGAGATTCAGATTATCAGTTATATTTGTGGAATGAGAGTTTCCCTTATTATAATATTATCTCTTTTAATAGCATGTAATAACCACAATGCCGGGCTGAAATTTGGTGCTAAAAATAAAATGAAAAACGGTTTAAAGGAGGGAGAGTGGATGGAATATATGGATAGCACAGGGATTATTGCACAAGATACTGATGCGCAATTTTATGCTATTACTAATTATAACGCAGGTAAACCTTCAGGAGTGTCATTCATTTATTTTAAAAATGGGAAATTATGGAACGAAGTTCCCTATTTAAACGGAGAAAAAAATGGAATAGTGAAAGAATATTATACCAATGGGAAATTAAAAAGCGAATCTCCCTGCTTGGATAACAAATTAAATGGGGTATCAAAATGGTATTATGCTAGCGGTGCATTACAACAGGAAGTTACTTTTTTAAACGGGAAACAAAATGGAGAAATACGGAATTATTATGAGAATGGAAAAATAATGTCGACCGCTGAATGGACAGACGGGAAAGAAATTGGTGTGCAAAAGAATTTTTATGAAAGTGGAGCATTAAAAAATGAAACACCATACTTAAATGATACAATAAATGGAGACGTAAAAGATTATTTTGAGAATGGAAAAGTTGAAAGCTCAATGGTATATCATTATGGTAAAAAAGATAGTATTGAAGATGATTTTTATGAAAGAGGAAACCTTCAATGGGAATTACCTTATTCAGATGGAAAAGAGAATGGATTAGAGCGAGAATTTTATGAAAGTGGACGATTAGAGCAAGAAGTTCCATTTAAATATGGCATTAGGGAAGGAATAGTAAAACAGTATTATGAAAATGGATA
>DATHOL010000379.1:0-7939 GCA_035484895.1 Bacteroidia bacterium
TAAACCCAGCGAATTTGGTTCAGGGCTAATTAAAATTAATTTTTGTTTTAAAGGTAAATAAATTTGCTGGTGCAGGTTACGGCCATTCCTTACAAATGATTTCCGGATATCTTCAAAATGGGTGACAAGGCTATTGTCAACCTCTGCAGGTGTTGGAAATTTAGCCACAATAATCCTGTCTTTATCTTCTCTCTGCTTTATATTATCCCAAATTTCCTCTGTAATAAAAGGCATAAAGGGATGCACCAGCTTCAATAATATTTCAAGATATTGGATAGTATCATCGTATATTTTTTGCGGGAAACCATTACGACAGGAAATTTTTATACGCTCTAAATATTCCGAACAAAAATCATCCCACACCAATTTATAAGTAGTCATAAGTACTTCAGAGATACGGTAAGAAGAATAATCTTTTTCTATACTGGCAATTTGCTCGTCCAATTTATTTTTAAACCAACTCGAATTCTTCAGTGCATCTTCATTAGGTTCTATATCTTCCGGCTTCCATGTTGTAATAAGCCTGAATGAATTCCACAGTTTATTGGAAAAATTCCTTCCTTGTTCGCAAAGAAGTTCATCAAATGTAAGGTCGTTACCGGCAGGCGAACATAAAAGAATTCCTACCCGTGTTCCATCGGCTCCGTATTGGGCAATCAGGTCAAGCGGGTCGGGAGAATTGCCTAATGATTTACTCATTTTCCGGCCTATTTTATCCCGAACTGTTCCGGTAAGATAAACATAACGGAAAGGTTCTTTGCCCAAATATTCATATCCGGCAATTATCATCCGGGCAACCCAGAAAAAGAGAATTTCCGGTGCTGTTACAAGGTCGTTGGTGGGATAATAATAACTTATGTCTTTATTGCCGGGAGTTTTAAAACCATCGAAAACACTAATGGGCCAAAGCCAGGAAGAGAACCAGGTATCCAGCACATCTTCGTCCTGGCGGATATTTATTGAGCCACAATGCGGGCATTTTCCCGGGTTTGTTTCAGTTACAATTGCTTCCCTGCATTCCGGCTTAGTTCCATCTACACAATACCATGCCGGAATTTGCTGCCCCCACCAAAGTTGGCGTGAAATACACCAATCGTGTACATTCTCCATCCAGTGGCGATAGGTGGTAATATACTTATCAGGAATAAGTTTAATCGTTCCGTCTAACACATGGTCGAGCGCAGGTTTGGATATTTTATCCATTTTTAAAAACCACTGCATAGATAGTTTGGGTTCTATCACCGCATCTGTCCGTTCTGAATAGCCAACTTTGTTTTTTATATTTTCCACTTTCACAATCTGGCCCATTTCCTCTAATTCCTTAGCAATTTTATTTCGTACTATAAAGCGATCCTCACCAATATAAAACCCGGCTTCTTTGCTCATAGTGCCGTCCGGATTTATAGTGTCAATCAAAGGCAGATTGTGTTTTACTCCCAAGTTATAGTCATTAATATCGTGAGCAGGAGTAATCTTTAGCGCACCGGTACCAAACTCCATGGTTACATATTCGTCGGCAATAATGGGAACAGAACGATTTACCATAGGAATGATAGCACGCTTTCCAACCAGGCTTTTATAGCGGTCATCATTCGGATTCACACAAACAGCGGTATCTCCTAATATGGTTTCAGGGCGTGTGGTTGCAATAGTTATCCACTCATCAGTAGCTTGCCCTGAACTTGCTTCATGGGTATTTTCAATTTTATACTTTACATAAAATAATCGTGAATCGACTTCTTTATAATTTACCTCTTCATCCGAAACAGCAGTAAGCCCTTTCGGATCCCAGTTAACCATCCGCACACCACGATATATATTCCCTTTCTTATACAAATCAACAAACACCTGTATAACAGCCTTGCTCAAGTCTTCGTCCATGGTAAAGCGGGTCCGTTCCCAATCGCACGAACAGCCTAATGTTTTTAGTTGCTCAATAATAATGCCGCCATATTTTTCTTTCCATTCCCAGGCATATTTCAAAAACTCCTCCCGTGACAAATCTTTTTTTGCAATACCTTTCTCTTTTAGCAGAGCAACTACTTTAGCCTCTGTAGCTATGGAAGCATGGTCGGTTCCCGGAACCCAGCAGGTATTTTTACCCTGCATGCGGGCATGGCGCACCAACACATCTTGTATGGTATTGTTCAGCACGTGGCCCATGTGGAGTACACCTGTAACATTCGGAGGAGGCATAACCATGGCATATGCTTCGCGCCCATCCGGTTCGGAATGAAAAAATCCATTTTCCATCCAGTATTTATACCATTTCTCTTCGCTCTTTTTCGGGTCGTATATTTTTGAAATCTCCTCCATATTTTACAATCAGAATATTTTGCGGTATGTAATAAATTTTTTATAAGGCACTACTTGCAAAAGCGCTACCAGCAAGTGAATCATCTTTTCATTAAAATCGCCGATCCAATTAATTAAAATCCGGTCGTAGCTTTTTTTAGGCTGAATAACTTTCCCAAGTTCAGTAAACATTCCTGCTTCCAAACCCTTACCCTGGAATTCGGGAACAATACCAAATACAATTCCCATGGTAGTACGTGGCGGTTTGGTTTTAAGATACCAGAATGTTTTAAGTTTTCCAAGCCAGTTAAGGTTTCCATTTACATACCTGAACACTTCATTCAGTTCCGGAATTGAAATATAAACACCCACAGGTGTATCATTATGGTAGACATACCAGCAGGTATCTTCATCAATAATAGGCTTCATCTTATTCATTATTTCCAATGCACGCTTGCTCGTCATCTCCTCATAATCGCTCCGTTCGGCTTTCCAAGCCTTATTATAAATGGTGCGGAAATCTTCTGCATACTTTGCTTCCTGATTCTTTTTTATCCGTTCATACCGATATTCCTTATTGCGGGTAACCCTTTCTGCCACTGCATTCAAACGGGCACTTGGCGGCTCAATAGCGCTACGGCAATAAACTATTTGTTCGTAATATTTGGTAAATCCATATTCCTCAAAAAAATGCCTGTAGTATTCCGGATTGTGGTTCATTGTATAAATGGCAGGCTTATCAGCACCTTCCGATAATAAGCCCCAATAGCGGTCCTTTTCACCAAAATTAATCGGGCCGTCCATAGCTTTCATCCCGCGTTCCATTAGCCAATCTCTACATTTATCAAACAGCATAACAGCGGCATTTCTATCATTGATACATTCAAAGAAACCCATTCCCCCTGTAGGCTGTTCAAATGTAAAAGCTGTTTTTTTGTTTATAAAGGCCGCCACACGCCCGACAGGTTCATTCCGGTCATTGTACAACACCCACCTGGTAGCTTCACTGTGAGAAAAATAGGGATTTATTTTCCGGTCGAAAACCGACTCAACCTCTTGTTTAATATGCGACACCCAATTAGGGTCTCCTTTATATATTTTAAAAGGGGGTTTATGAAAATCATTTATTGTTTTGTTATCGTTAACTTCTGTTAGATACATAAATCCGCCTTAATCTTTAAGTATTACAGATTCTTTTCCTTCGGTTTTTAAATTTACCTGAATATGTTCCTGCAATGTGGTAGCAATAGATAATCCTTTATAATCGGACTTGATAGGAAAGATGGTATGATTTCGGTCTACCAGTACCGCTATGCGCAAACATTTTACCGGATATTGCAAAATAGTTTTCATGCAATAGGAGAGCATCTGCCCGGTGTTCAAAACATCGTCCACCAGGATTACCGTTTTACCGGCCAGGTTTATTTTATCATCTAGTTTCACGGCGTTTTCCTGCGTTAATTTACTTTTATCCACCTGTACTTTCATCAGGGTAATTTTTAACGGAGATATTTTTTTAAGCACGGTTTCCAGCTTTTGAGCCAACTCATATCCGCCGGGAACAGTTCCTGCCAAAACAACTTCTTTTTCCGAGGCATTTTCCTCATATATCTCATAGGCAATGCGAGTTACCTTCTTGGCAATCTGGTCAGCATTCAGTATAGAAGTTTCCATTTTCCTTAATTTTTGTCAAAGGTAAACAACAAGGCGGAAATAGAGGTTGTAATCCACCATGATTTTATTATTTGCCTTAGCTGCTTAAATTATGCTTGGGTTTTAATTACTTCAAAACGATTTTTTAGTTTCAGAAAAGGAGTTTCAAAGAAATGGAACGAAATGATTGAAATTACTATGGTGAAGGATATAGTTAACAGGTAAAAAACCACATTCATGAAAACTCCCGAAAGGTCGTGCCCGAATATCTTTTCTGTAAGGTATAGGCAAAGAATCCTGAAAACAGCTCCGTATAAGTACATTCCATAGGATATCTTTCCTAAATAATTCATCCACCCATAATCCAGCCTTACAATAGATTTAGGGTTAGCTGCAAGGTTTATAATAATAAAACAAAATAAAACGGAATAAAATTCAAATTCAATATAAGGTATGCGGATATTAGCCACTATCAATGCCAATGTAACAAGATAAACAACCCATTGAACATCTTTCCGGAATAGAAACGGAAGAATATTTTTTTTATCAGAAATAACCAGTGAAGCTCCTATACCCCCAATAGCCATACAACTCAAACGGTAGAAAGTAATAATTTTTTGAAAATGCCTGAACCAGGGCGAAAGATGAAATATGCGGCACATAAAGAAATATCCGTTACGGAATAAAATTACACCCAGCACAATCACCAGAAATACGGTAATATACTTCTTAGTTCTTTTTAGTATCAGGGGCTCAAAAACGTAAAAAACCTCTTCTACCCTAAGTGACCAGGCTGCCCCTATAGCCCTCATTCTTAAATCGTATGGTGGCAGAAATAGCATACAGAGAATAAAATCAATGTATTTATATGGAGACTCGAGTTTTAATTCTTGAATACCCCATAATTCGCCTAAATAAGGAAATACAAAAAAACCCAGCAGAATGATAAAAAAGTACAATGGCCATATCCTTAAACACCGGCGTGTATAATACTTTTTCATGTCAATATTTCCGGTATCGGCTTTCTCTTTTAATAAAAGGTATCCGATAAGAAAACCGCTCAGCACGAAAAACAGCGATACGTCCAGACCGCCAATGGGTAAATATTGTTTTACCCATAATAAGGGCTCCTTGCCACTACTAACTTTCAATTCCTCTATATGTAATACAAGAATTATAAATGACCCGACAAACCTAAGCCCGTCCAGATTGGGGAAATGTATTTTAGCTTTTACCGGTGCGTTCATATCCTGACAAAACTACTAAAAACCGCAAATGAAAGCTGAAGAAGCTAATATGAATATATTTGTCAGGTTATTTTTTACTCATGCAGTCAAACAAGCCCATTTCGGCGGAAGAAATAAAAAGGATAGGAAACATACCCATGAACTTTGTGGTGGGAAAGGAACGTTCGGGTACAACGTTGCTGCAAGTGATGTTGAATACCCATTCAACTATTACAGCTCCGCCGGAATCCAGGTTTCTTATGTTGCTCCATTCCCGTTATGGTAAAGTTAAAACATGGACCGAACCTTTGATTACCAATTTCTGCAATGACCTTTACAGGGAGAAATTATTTGAGAACTTCTGGAAAGTAAAAAAAGATGTATTACGCAGCTACTGCCTTGCTGCTAAAGATTTCCTTACCTATCCGCTTATTTGTAAAATTGTTTTTTACCTGGAAAATCCTGAAAAACAAGTCACACTTTTTTTTGATAAAAACCCGATTTACTATTATTTCCTTCTTGAATTAAACGACATTTTCCCGGAGGCGAAATATATTCATATTGTACGCGACTACCGTGCCAATATAGTAAGCCACAGGCATGTTTTCACTATTAAGCAAAGTGCCGATATTTCATTCCGCTGGATGAAGGTGAACCAACTTATTGAAAAGGCGAAAAGCCTGTATCCCAAAAGGTTTTTTACGTTGAAATATGAATCGCTTGTAGGTGATACTGCAACCAGTTTGAAAGAAGTATGCCAATTTCTGGGAGTTCCATTTGATGAGAAAATGGCAGCGGAACATACTTCGGGCATATACTCTTCTTTTAATTCGAATGTAAAGGAAGGGTTCCGGAAAATTCATGGCAATGTTTTCAAGCCTGTCACATCATCGTATGTAGACGAATGGAGGAAAACACTTACACCGGAAGATATTTCTACGGCTGAAAGCGTGGCGGGAGAATATGCAGAAAAGATATATGGCTACAAAATGACCATGCCCGAAAAAGCAGCAGCCATAGGATCATCAGTCACAACTAAAATGAAATTGAAATATTTTTTGATACGAAAAATATACCGTGCAGCATTAAACAATCCATGGTTATACTTTAAAATACGCACCTATCTCTGGAGGTCATTTTAACAGGCTTACCCTATCCTAAACAGATTGTAAACGGGCTTAAAAACATAAATTACACCCAGAAAAAAACCAAATAAAATAGTTTTCATAAATACAGGCATTTTGGCAATTAGCTGTACTTTGTGATAGAGATAGGAAACGTGCCTGGTCAGGATAAAAGCACAAGCCAAATTTTTCTGCCCAATATATTCAGGCTTAATAAAATCCATAATAATCACAATACGCCTTTTATCTGTATTGTTCCATGCGCCATGCTTGTAGGCATCATTAAAAATTATCCATTTGCCTTCCTCCCAACTTTTCTTTTCTCCATTCACAATCAGTCCGCAATCGGGTAATTTACCGGGAATTTCTACCCCTAAATGGCATCGGAGCATGGCGTTTGTATCACCGGTATGCTCGGCCAATGTTGCGTGAGGGGCAAGCTGGCTGATTGACAAAGAAACAAAACCCGGCATTTTTTTAATGTAGCCATAAGCTTTAGGGCATTTCTTTTTAAACTCGTTGGAAAGTTTTAAACCCCAAAAAAGAAATACTATTACACTCCAGCCATTATTTATATCAATGTTTTCATACACAGCCTTATTGGAGAGAAACTTACTGTCCTTTTCTTTAATAAAGTTGGTTATTTCATTTTTCAGTTCATCCCAATGGTTCTCCATTTCAGCCATTGGCGAATATTTTTCGGCATCATAGAACCAAGGCTCATTTTCGGCATAAGGGCGCATACTTGATGCGTACCAAATAGGACTCTTATTGGCTGGCATAAATTTTATGCTGGTTTTGCTTTCAGCACCTGCTCTTTTTCTGCCTTTTCTTTCATGTAGTTTTTCAATTCCCCTGCTTCAGCCAGGTGAATAAGATTACTGTCTTTTTTAAGGAGTTTATAATATTTCCAGATAGGAGGATGGAAAGCACACATATCTAAAAACATATAAAAAGGAGTCAGTTTTAATGCATACAATGGAGCTGCCCAGCGATATCCCATTCCAATAGCATCGGTCGGATTTTTAATGGCGTGCCAGTAATGGGGAGGATTCCACAATATATCTCCGGGTTTCAGGTCTGCTGAATATCCGTCAATGTATTTATACAATTCATAGGGAGGGCTGTAATCAGGTGCAAATGGGTCAAATGGCAAGCCATTCTTACGGTTAGGGGCATTCCTGTATATATTTCTTACCGGGTTTGGGTCAACAACCATCGTATAGTATTGCGGATACAAAATCCAGTTCTTTTCGCCCCATATCTGTATAAAAAGGTTAGGCGGGTTTGCATTATGTAAAAATGAACCTCCATTCTTGCCACCAATAAAAACCTGGAAACAATCGAAAAAAGAAAATTTATTTATTTTTTCATGGAGCCATTTATAATCTACGTCTTTAATATGTTCCGGATGCTTATCAAGCAAGGGATAAAAACGGAAATACTTTCCTCCTCCTGCTTGTATATTCTCAATAACATCTCTCAGAGTACTGGCTTCGTAATTTTTCATGTTTTCCTGGGTAGCCATAAGGGCTTCATCATCCCCGTGAAGTTCTTTGAAATAGTCGAGAGACCATTTTTTCACACAATCCCAGTTTTTGGCTGCGCCGTCAAAAATTACAGGGATACCTTTTTTTACAT
>DATHOL010000380.1:0-8269 GCA_035484895.1 Bacteroidia bacterium
CGATGAAGTATAGTCGCCATTGTAGCTAAAGTTCCATCCTGCCGGAACAGTGGCAGCAGTACCGTTGTATGTTGTAAAGTCCTCTTGTATCAGTACTATTTGAGAAAATCCCTTTGAGAGGAATAAGAAAAGAAATGAAAAAATCAAGACAGGCCTGACTAAGCTCATAAGGTTTGATTAAGCAAAACAAAGATATGTTTTTTTGTATAATTTCTTTTGCTCCGTTCTGCTGACTCGACTGTTTTATGTAAGTTTGTCTGAGAAATGAAACTGAGCGCCAATCCTAAAATTATCATAAGCCGCACTGATAATATCGGTGATGTGGTGCTTACATTGCCACTGGCAAAAGCGTTGAAAGAAAAATATCCACAAGCGGAAATACTGTTTCTGGGTAAGGGATATATCAAACCGCTTATTGATTGCTGCGAGAATATAGACCAATTCATTGATTGGGACACGCTTTCGGCTATGCCGGAAGATGAAGGCGTGGCTTTTTTAAAAGCATTAAACGCAGAAGCTATTATTCATGTTTTCCCACGGCCGGAGATTGCTAAGATGGCATACAAAGCGGGAATTAAATACAGGATAGGCACGAGCCACCGCTTTTATAATTGGCTCTATTGTAATAAACGGGTTGATTTTACACGGAAAAATTCACCATTGCACGAAGCGCAGTTGAATTTTAAACTGGCGGAACCATTAGGAATAACAGCCATTCCAACATTAGAAGAATTGGGCAATAGCTACGGACTAACAAAAATTCCTACACTCGCTGACGAATGGAAAAATGAATTGAACTCCGGAAAGTTTAATCTTATTCTTCATCCGCTTTCACGCGGCAGCGCACGTAATTGGGATTGGAAAAACTATAATCGCTTAGTAGAAATATTGCCCGCTGATAAAGTGCAACTATTTATTACCGGAACAGAGGCTGAGTCATCTACAATTACTGAAAACATTTTGATGTATCACCCTGATGTAACTGACATGACCGGCAGATTAGATTTCACGCAATTAATAGCATTCATAGCCAATGCAGATGCTTTGGTTGCAGCCAGCACCGGGCCTTTGCACATAGCGGCTGCATTGGGAAAAAGAACCATTGGTTTATATCCCTCCATACGCCCCATGCACCCGGGACGCTGGGCTCCATTAGGGCCTAAAGCAACTTATCTTGCACTTAAAAAAGATTGTATAGATTGCAAAGCAGGCGGACATTGCGCTTGTATTAATTCAATTACTGCGGAACAAGTGGTGAGGATATTGTATTAGTAGCTCAACTTATTTCCTAATATTTTGTAGCAGCCCTCGCCATTGGATAAAATTCATAACTATTCATTCTGTTTGCGGGGTCATTGGCAATTAGTTGCTGAAGTTGCTCTTCTGTATCTACTCTTATTACTGCCATGCCATAACCACCTTTTGGGTCTGCCACAGGTCCCAAAACTAATACTGTACCGTCTTGTACATAAGGTGCCCAATAAGCGACATGCTTCTGCATAATGCCTCTTTCTTCATCGGTCATGTCCATCATAAAACTTGCCCTTGGTGGGTTGAGTTTTAAAAAGAAATACTTTTTCATTTGGGAAAGTTTTCAGTTTGTTGATGACAAAAATAAAAATTTTAAATTATCATTCCTGCCCCAACTGTTTCGTTGGTGGCTTCATCAATCAGAATCATGCTGCCGGTGTGGCGGTTTTTTCGGTAGCTGTCAAAAAACAGCGGGCGTGTTGTGCGAATGGAAATGCGGCCAATATCGTTTAAGCCAATATTTTTATCATCCTCAATACGGTGCAGGGTATTGATATTTATTTTGTAATGCACATCACGCACTACACAACGTGCATCTTGTGTAGTATGCTTAATGGCATATTTACCGCCTACAACTAATTTCTTTTCATTCAGCCAGCAAATCATCATGTCGATATCCTGTCCGTTGGATGGCTGGTTGTTTTCACGCACCAGCATATCACCACGGCTGATATCTATATCATCTTCCAATAGCATGGTTACAGACGTTCCCGGCTCGGCTTCTTCCAGTTCCCCATCAGCCGTATTAATAGATTTTATTTTAGAAACAAATCCGGATGGAAGCGCCATAACAGCATCTCCTTTCTTAAAAATCCCTCCCGCTACTTTGCCTGCATATCCACGATAATCGTGGTATTCATCATTCATAGGGCGGATAATATATTGCACCGGAAAGCGGCAATCAATCAGGTTTTCATCACCCGATACGTGTATATTTTCAAGTAAATAAAGTAGGGTGGAACCGCCATACCAGGGCATGTTTGCAGATTTATCTACTACATTATCTCCATTCAGCGCAGAAATAGGAATAAATTGCACATCTATGATTTGCAACTTGGAAGAAAACTGTTCGTAATCGCTGCGGATTTGTTCAAACACTTCTTTTTTATATCCCACCAAATCCATTTTATTAATACATACAACCACATGCTTTATTCCAATTAAGGATGCAATTAACGAGTGACGGTTGGTTTGTTCCGTAAGGCCGTGACGTGCATCAATCAATATAATGGCAAGGTTAGCGGAAGAGGCTCCCGTAACCATGTTGCGGGTATATTGAATATGCCCCGGAGTATCTGCAATAATAAATTTCCGGTTTGGTGTAGAGAAATAACGATAGGCAACATCAATGGTAATGCCCTGTTCGCGCTCGGCACGCAGGCCATCCGTAAGTAATGCGAGGTTCACACCTTGTTCACCGCGTTGTTCACTGCTGGTTTTAATAGCGTCGTATTGGTCCTCAAAAATAGATTTGGTATCGTAAAGCAAACGACCGATTAATGTGCTTTTGCCATCATCCACGCTTCCGCAAGTGAGAAAGCGCAAAAGACTCCTTTGCGGAGTTGAGAATTCTGTATTTGATTTATTCTTGCTCATTCTATTCTCAAAAATAACCGGCTTTTTTTCTATCTTCCATTGCAGTTTCCGAGCGTTTGTCATCGCTGCGTGTACCTCTTTCCGTTACTCTCGAAGCCGCAACTTCCGCCACAATTTCATCTATGGTGCTTGCTTCCGAAAGTACAGCGCCTGTGCAGGTCATATCACCAATGGTGCGAAAACGAACTTGCATCATTTTGCCTTTTTCAGTGTCTCGTAAATTCAGAAATTCAGACTTATATAATAGCTGTCCATCTCTTTCTATAACTTCTCTTTGGTGGGTGAAATATAAATTAGGAAGAGGTATATTTTCTTCTTTAATATATTGCCAAATGTCCAGTTCTGTCCAGTTGCTAAGCGGAAACACGCGGAAATGTTCTCCGATATTTTTCCGTCCGTTAAACAAATCCCAAAGTTCAGGCCGTTGGTTTTTAGGGTTCCATTGCCCGAATTCATCCCGATGGGAAAAGAAGCGTTCTTTCGCCCGTGCCTTTTCTTCATCGCGCCGTGCACCACCCATACAGGCGTCCAGTTTTAGTTCTTCAATCGCATCGAGTAGTGTGACTGTTTGCAACAAATTACGACTTGCATTATATCCGGTTTCTTCCTTCGCACGGCCTTTATCAATAGAATCCTGAACATTTTTTACTATCAGGCGCGCCCCGATTTCTTTTACCCACTCATCACGATAAGTAAGTGTTTCCGGGAAGTTGTGGCCTGTATCAATATGCATTAATGGAAAAGGGATTTTTGCCGGAGCAAATGCTTTTCTTGCCAGGTAACTTAACACGATAGAATCTTTTCCACCTGAAAAAAGTAATGCCGAGCGTTCAAACTGGGCAGCTACTTCACGCAGAACATAAATAGATTCCGATTCTAATTCTTTTAAGTAAATATTTGTAGTAGGCATAAATTTTGGTCGGTCAAAGATAATGAATATGCTTATGCCTGAATATCCTTAATATTTAACTCCAAGGATTTCACTCCGTTCCACTCGTTTTCTTTAAGGGAATAGCATATTTTAAAGGGTTTATCCGCTTCAATCATTTTCAGGTGCTCATGCATATCATAACCTATTGCAGAAAACGTAATATGGGGATTATTAGCCTGTGCCAATGAAAGTCGTAAGTGCCCCCCTCCAACAACCTGTGGAGGCCTTTTGGTTATTACATTGTCGGCCATAAAAACGGGAGTCATATTACCCGGGCCAAAAGGGGCAAATTGCTTTAAAACTGCATTAAACTTTGGACTTATAGAAGAAAATGGGAGTAGGCAATCAATATCAATTTCAGGATTTAGCATATTGTCGGTAATAGTTTTGGTAACTACTTCTTCAAATAAGTCTACAAATGCAGGCAGGTTTTCTTCTTTCAAAGTAATTCCGGCAGCATATTTATGTCCCCCAAATTGCTCCAATAAATGGGAGCAGGAAGAAATGGCCTGGTATAAATTAAAATTCTTGACCGAGCGGGCAGAGCCGGTAATGCTACCGTTGGACTTAGTAAAAATAACGGTCGGACGGTAGAAATGCTTTTCGATAAGTCTGCTTGCAACGATGCCTATTACGCCTTTATGCCATTCGGGATTATATAATACAGTGGTCTTTTTTCCTCGTTCTATTTCGCTCGTAAGAATCATGTTAAGAGCTTCCTGTGTAATGTTGGCATCCACATCCCTGCGCTCCACATTGGTTTTGTTGACCGATTCCCCAGAAAGCATGGCCTTTTGGGAGTTATCTGCTATCAATAGTTCGACAGCATTTTTACCTGTTTCAATTCTTCCGGCAGAATTAATCCGTGGACCAAAAACGAAAACAAGGTCCGTTACATTTACCTCTCTTTTCATTTGCGCCAGACCCATGATGGCTTTGAATCCTTCACGGGGAGCGGTATTTATTCTCTTTAATCCGTGATAGGTTAGGATGCGATTCTCTCCTGTTATGGGAACAATATCGGCAGCAATACTTAATGCAACAAGATCCAAATACTGTTCAATGGTAGAAAATGGAATTTCATATTTCTGCGCAATAGCCTGAACCAGCTTAAAACCAATTCCGCAGCCGGAAAGCTCTTTGTATGGATATTTGCAATCGGATTGTTTAGGGTTTAAAATAGCGACTGCTTTAGGAATATTTTCATCCGGTTCGTGGTGGTCACAAATGATAAAATCCATTCCCCTCTTTTTGGCATGGGCTACTTTATCTTTCGATTTAATGCCACAATCTAATGAGATAATCAGCCCGAAACCATTATCCGCAGCAAAATCCACGCCTTTTAAAGAAACACCATATCCTTCGCTATATCTATCCGGAATGTAGTAATCACAATTCAGGCCAAGCCATCGTAAGAATGTAAACACCAGTGAAACAGCAGTTGTGCCATCTACATCATAATCGCCATAGACCAATATTTTTTCTTTGTCTTTTGTAGCTTTTATAATGCGGTCTACAGCTTTATCCATATCCTTCATCAAGAAAGGATTATGCAATGATTCTAATGAAGGGCGGAAAAAATCTTTTGCCTGTTCGTAATCCTCAATGCCGCGCTGCACCAATAAGTTTCCTATTACATCATTTACTTTTATAGCCGCTGACAAGCTTTTCACCTTTTCGGGTGATGCCTGTTCTTTCATGTTCCATCTTTTTTTCATCGATATCTGTTAAAGGGCTTTGTCATTCTGATCCGCCAATTAGCGGAGAAGATTTTATGTTGACAGAGATGTTTCTCCCCTCTCAACATGACAATCTCACGTTGTTTTCTTAATTCCTGATTTTTGCTTCCTAATAAATTTCAGCTGGCCTTAGCAGCTAATTCCGCATATTCATTACAACATTTCTCACTGCAAAAACTTTTCATTTCCGATGCGCATTTTTCACATTGTATTATCAACGTATGGCAGGAAAGAAGCGAACAATTCACCTGCCTGTCGCTGGAGTTCCCGCAGGTATGGCATTTGCCGATTACATGCTGCGTAATACGTTCCCCTAACCTTTCATCAAATACAAAATTTTTCCCTATAAATTTCGATTCCATCCCCAGTTTATTCATCTCATGGGCATATTGAATAATGCCGCCATCTAACTGGTAAACATTTTTAAATCCGTGATGCTTAAAGTAAGCGCTTGCCTTTTCACAACGTATTCCGCCCGTGCAATAAAGCATCAGATTTTTATCTTTTTTATCTTCCAGTTGTTTTAAAATTTTTGGCAATGATTCCCGGAAGGTCTTCACATCGGGACAAATAGCGTTTTTAAAATGGCCTACTTCGCTTTCATAATTATTTCGCATATCCACCAATACGGTTTCAGGTTCTTCCATTTTATTGTGAAAGGTTACAGCATCCAAGCGGGTGCCTGTATTGCTTGCGTCAAAGGTTTTATCATGAAGTCCGTCAGCTACAATTTTAGCTTTGACCTTCATTTGCAAGGCAAAAAATGATTTGCTGTCGTCTTCCACCGCCTGTTTTATAGGCACATCTTTGAATAGCGGATTTTTATACAAATGATTGATAAAATTCATTACATGATGCTCAGGCACGCTCAATTGAGCATTAATTCCTTCATGTGCCAGATAAATCCGGCCATACACAGTAAGACTGTCCCAATAAGCATATAGTTCATCGCGCAACTTTTCCGGTTCATTAATGTGAACATAACGGTAGAATGACATCGTAATCCTTTTAAAGGGTTCCGCTGCTACCTTTTTTCTAAGCTCTTTTTTATTAACGCGATTGTAGAGAAACATCCCTGTTTGTAATACCTATCTGGCGGCAAATATACAAAATAGTGATAAGTTATAAGTGATAAGAGATAAGCGGTGTTTTATTTACTCATCACTTATCGTTTATCTCTCATCACTATTTAGATGTTTTCCTTCGGCGGGGGTATTTCATCCAAATGATGCGTATGCAGATTACTATGCTTACGGCTGTAAAGGAAGTATATAAACAATCCTCCTATCATCCATCCAAAGGCAGTTAACAAGGTTGTATTGTCAAGGGTTGCAATCATGGCGCCGCAAACAATAATACCTAAAATAGGAATTAGCGGAACCAATGGCGCCCTGAATGGACGCGGCCTGTCAGGGTCTTTTACACGCATGATCATAATGCCTAAACAAACCAGTACAAAGGCAAGCAATGTACCTATGGATGTTAAATCGCCCGCTACGCTGCCGGGAATAAAGGCTGCAAACAATCCCACAAATACAAACAGAATTAAGTTGGCTTTGTATGGGGTACGGTATTTAGGATGCAAATCGGAAAATGCTTTGGGCAATAATCCATCATTCGACATAGAGTAAAATACCCTTGATTGTCCTAATAGCATTACCAGTATTACAGAAGAAAACCCTGCTAAAATGGCAACCGATATTAAGGTGCCCAGCCAACTGTACCCGGCCATATAATGTTGTATGGCATACGTTACAGATGCTTCTTTACCTGCTTTTACAAAGTCGGTGTATGGAGCAACTCCGGTTAATACATGAGAGAATAAAATATAGAGCACCGTACAAATTGCCAGCGAACCCAATATACCGATAGGCATATCCCGTTTTGGGTTTTTGGTTTCCTGGGCTGCGGTTGAAACGGCATCAAAGCCAATGAACGCAAAGAAAACAACAGCCGCACCTCTTAGTACACCTAACCATCCGTGGTTTACTGCGGGTGAGTAGTCATATACTTTTCCTCCGCCTAATGGAACAGGTGGAGCGTTATCAGGAATGAGGTATGGAGTATGGTTGGCAGGGTTGATAAACTTCCAGCCAATGGCGATGAAAAGCAAAACAATTCCCACTTTTACAAATACGATAACAGCATTTACCTTCGCGCTTTCAGATGTGCCGCGGATAAGTAAAAGGGATAACACTAATAATATGAAAAGAGCAGGTGCATTCAGAATTCCGTGTACGCCTGCGGCGCTGGTTTCCATGGGCGAATGGCACCACTGATAGGGTATTGAGCCCCCCAACAGATTATTTAAATATTCACTCCACGCGATAGAAACGGTAGCTGCGCCGAGCGCATATTCCAATACCAAAGCCCAACCAATAATCCAGGCTACTAACTCACCCATAGTGGTATATGCGTATGTATATGCACTACCCGCAATCGGAATCATAGATGCGAACTCAGCATAACACAATCCGGCAAAAAGACAACCTATTGCAGCCACAATAAAGGAAAGAGTAACCGCATTTCCGGCATGTTCTCCTGCGGCGGCCGCTGTACGCACAAATAGACCTGCACCTATAATTGCACCTATACCTAACGCCACCAATGATGGAGCCGATAAGGTCTTCTTTAATCCATGGGTATAATTTTCCGCGTCGAGCAATAATTTTGTAATAGACTTTTTTCTCCA
>DATHOL010000381.1:0-8511 GCA_035484895.1 Bacteroidia bacterium
ATGATGTGGCAGTGCTTATAGATGCAGTTCACATGTGTGTTACCTCACGAGGAGTAAATGATACGAATAGCAGTACAATAACCACATCTTTCTCCGGAAAATTCTCAGAAGAAAAATGCAAACAGGAGTTTCTTGCATTAATAAAGGTTTAGACAGGAAAATTATTGCTGAGAAAGAATACAACTTTTTTAACTGTTTCCGAATAACCTTCTTCCTTTTATAATAATCCGTATGCTTTGTTTCCTGATTGAAATAGTTAAGTCTTTGTCCTTGGCTTCTTTTTCCCGTAATTCATAAGCTTCCAATATATCGCGGTAACTGAGTATTCCCACCAGCTGGTTTATTTTCATCCTGCTGACTATCGGAAGGATTTCTAAATTGTGTGCTAACATTTTATCTACGGCCGATTTAAGAATTTCATCTTCGTAAATAGAAACAGGGTTTGTTTTTGCAAACTTCCCAAGTTCCTCGCTTTCATCATTATTTTTATTGAATATTTCCTGCATTCCTATAATGCCATATAAATCGCCATCCTCATCCACAATAGCAAAGGTTGTAAATTGTCTTTTTTCATCATTTTCCAGAATAAATTTCCGTGCATCGCCTATTGTATTGTTCATCCCTAGTACGTTCACTTCTTCCTTTAGAACATGCCCCACCTTATAGCTGTTTAATATATCGGGCACATACGATTCAGGAGTATTAATGCCACGGCGGGCAATCTTTTCCGTCATAATGGTACTTTTCATCATAACAAAAGAAACAAAGTAGGCGGCTGCACATCCGCCCAGCAAAGGCAACAGCATGTGGGGTTCCTGGGTTGTTTCCAATGCAAATATGATGGATGTTAAAAATGCCCTGGATGCCCCCGAAAACATAGCTGCCATCCCAATTAATCCGGCAGCGGGAAGGCTTAAACCAATACTCGGGAATAAGTAATTTATTCCTATTGCTATTAAAGCGCCCATTGCTCCTCCAATAGTGAATAAAGGAGCCAAGGTGCCTCCGGAAGTACCGCTGCCAAGGGAGATAGACCAGGATAGAAACTTCAAAAAACAAAATATGAGAAGGGTATTAATGGCAAGGTGTCCGCTTAAAATGCCACGGATATTATCATAGCCTACACCCATGGTGGAAGGAGCAAAATACCCGATTATACCTACCGCAAGGCCTCCCATGGCTGGCCACCACATCCAATGTACAGGAAGCTTTTCAAAACCATCTTCTATAGCATATACTATTTTAGTAACACCTACGGATAAAACTCCTACCAGGGTTCCGATTACTACATAGATAATTAATTCAACTATGCTCGGCGTTATCATGGCAGGCATAGCAAACATCGGTTCTATCCCGAAAAAGAAAATGTGTCCTGCTGCCCCTGTTATGCAGGCCAAAGCAACCGGAATAATGGAGCGAGGGGAGAATTCAAATAATAAAAGTTCTATTGCCAGCATGATAGCTGCAACAGGGCTTCCGAAAATGGCTGCCATTCCGGCTGTGGCTCCTGCTGTAAGTAAAATCTTTCGCTCATATCCTGTTATGCGGAGTATTTGACCAATAAGTGAACCGAATGCCCCGCCTGCCGAAATGATAGGGCCTTCCGCACCAAACGGGCCTCCGGTACCAATAGAAAATGCAGCCGATATCGGTTTAAGCAACGTAACTATAGGGTTTATTTTGCTTTGGTTGGTCAGCACCTGTTCCATAGCTTCCGGGATACCATGCCCTCTGATGGCTGCAGAACCAAACCTTGCCATTATTCCAACAATAATACCTCCAATTACGGGAATGAATATTACCCATATTCCGAGGTGATTGCCAACAGGAGAAGTTTCTCCGGTAGAAATTGTCCCGTAGAAAGAAATTCCGGTAACCAAATTAATCAGTGCAACCATTACTTTGGCTATTACACTAACCAATAAAGCATTTAAAATGGCAAGCGAACAGATATAAAGTAATCTTGTTAGCTTAATGGTATGTCTTCTTGCTATCCCTTCCTCCTCGAGAAGTGGTTCCATGGAAATGGAAATGGGAATACCGCCGCTGTCGGAAGCCGAAGAAGTTTTCTTGTTCATGGACACCAGAATTATGCAGGGGAAATTCCCGGCAAAGATACATGCTTAAAGGTGAACAAATGGAAAATAGTTTGGTCGTGGAATAGGAGGCTTTTATAGCGAGGAAGTAGGGTTTGGTGGGTGATTGAATAATTTTATTCTTGATTTTGCCAGTCGGGCTCCGGCTTCGACTCTTATTTGGTACCACTCATTAGTGTCATTGGCCATTTCTATTCTACACTATAGGAAGTATATGCCACGTATCATGCAAATGCCAAACATTTGCCTATTAAAAAATATGTCACAAAATGTTAAAAAATAGTGACACGGTTCAAAGTTATGTCCATAAAAGGATGTAGGGCTTTTTGTCATTTTTAGATACGTGTAAAACCGTGACATTTCGCTTGTAAGAATTTTCCGGTTTTTTTGCAGATATTTGCATAAAGCAAAACATAAACTATATGAAGTTAACCCATTTTATTTTAGGAATAGCAGTAGTACTAATGCCATCAATCAAACTGCTGGCTCAAAGTAATAATGACCCATTAGCTACATGGGATAAGGATATATTGAAACAAGCTAATACAGCGGCATCCGCAAGTTATTTATCGGATGAAGAAAAGAAGTTGATATATTATACTAACCTATGCCGGTTGCAGCCCAAGCTCTTCTGCCAAACTGTGCTGGAAGACTACTTGAAAAACCACCCGGATATGGTAAAAGGTTCAGTAGGGCTGAAACATACTCTCATGGCAGACAAAGCCTGTGCTGTGCTAGTACCCGATGAAGAGTTTTGTAAAATGGCTAAAACGTATGCCACTAAAATGGGCAAAGAAGGTAAAGAGGGGCATTTGGATTTTGAACAACGCATGAAGCCCTTTATGAAAAAGTATATGGCTGTAGGCGAAAACTGCGACTATGGCAACGAACTTGGGTTAGATGCTTTTATGCACCTGCTGATTGACCAAAGCGATCCGGTAAGCCTGGGTCACCGCAAAAACCTGCTCGATATAAACTTTAAAGCGATAGGCGTTGCAGGAGCGCCCCACAAAACCTACCGCTTTAATTATGTTATGGATTTTGGAGGTTAATGCGTTCCGCCTTCTTTAGGAGGCACTACCTTCAATTTATTTTTGTACTTGCTGTCGTATTCTTTCATTAATGATTCTTCTTTAAACTGTGCCTGGGAAACTTCTCCGTCCAGCATCTTAATGTTTTCCATTTGCAGGTTGGTAGGCCTTGCCTCCTGGAAGCAAACAGCACCATAGACCTTGGTTATTCTTTCGCGCAATCTTTCTTCGTCGGCAAAAATGGAGGTTTGCTTATTAGCCAGCATTCTGCCTTTAAAGGCTTTCAGCGTATCTAAAAACACACCCAATTTTTTGTCTGATTTATCATTCTCCACTAATTGCTTAACGGCATCAATGGCTGCGTTAATGCTATCCACCGCATACGCTAGTGCCTCGTGCATTTGTACGCACTTTTGAGCCGCAGCATATTGGGCATTACGGTCGTCGTCGGTCATTTTGCCGGTGCCGGGAGCTATTACATTTATGTTTTCACTATAGGTGGAATCTCCAACATACAGTTTAATGGTATACATTCCCGGTAAAACCATAGGGGCAATAAATCCTCCATTGTCCATTTTAGTGCCTCCGCTGGCTGTTTTAGGCCCGGTGGTGCGCAAATCCCAGGTAACTTTATTTAAGCCTTTGCGTTTGCTGGCCGATAGTTCACGCAATTGTTTTCCGTTGGCATCAAATATCTTGATTGATACATCGCCTGTCATTACACGTTTCTTCAAATAATATTGAATAGGTGTAATTTCATCGGAGTTACCACAAACCCAACCATCATGTTCGGGGAAGCCGCCTTCGTATTTGCCAAAGGTTAGTTCCAGGTTATGGATAGGGTAGAGGAACACATCCTTATTAGCCACTTCAGCCGACATATTGCGAATGGCAGTAATGTCATCCACAATCATAATTCCGCGGCCATAGGTAGCAAGGATAAGGTCATTGGTGCGCGGGTGAATCTGCATATCACGTACAGGGCAATAATCCGGAATATGGTTCTTCATGCGGAACCAGTCATCCCCGCCATTGATGCTGCAAAACAACCCTCTTTCAGTTCCAAGGAACAAGAGGTTTTTGTTTTTCAGGTCTTCTTTAATTTTATGTGCGAAGCCTGTAAATTCAGTGCTTTTAACGCGGGTCCATGTTTTACCTAAATCGGTAGATTTAGCTACATAGGTATCAAAATCTCCATAGGCATGGTTATCGAAAGTGGCGTATAGGGTGTTTTTATCAAACCTTGATGGTTCAATGCTGCTTACCCATGTTTGAGCAGGAACTCCGCAATTAGTAATATTGCCCGAAACATTATTCCAGATTTTTCCACCGTCAGTAGTAATTTGCAAATTACCATCATCCGTGCCCACAAAAACATAGTTAGCATCCAATGGGCTTTCAGCCACCGTAAATATGGTACAATGGTTTTCAGCCGAAGTATTATCAGCGCTCAATCCTCCTGATTCTTCTTGCTTTTCTTTGTTTTTATCATTGGTGGTAAGATCCGGTGAAATGCGGGTCCAGTTCTTTCCTTCATCGGTAGACTTATATAAGTACTGAGCGCTCATATACAGGTTACGCGGGTTTGCAGCGCCGATATATATGGGCGAGTTCCAGTTCCACCTTAGTTTTTGCTCATCTTTGGTTTGGGTAGGCTGAATATCCACTGTCAAACCTGTTTTAAGGTCAACACGTCCGGCTTCTCCTCCTTGGGCTTCTGCGTAAACGGTGTTTGAATCCAGTCTGTCAGGCTGAGCCCAAAAGCCATCGCCTCCGTATAGTGGGCGCCATGCCCCGTTACTAATGCCGCCAAACCACTGAGACGGGCCCATCCAGGTGCCATTATCCTGCAAACCCCCATATACATTATAAGGGTCTTTCATATCGTATTGAACATGGTAAAACTGCCCAACAGGAATATTCTGAATGAAGGTAAAGGTTAATCCACGGTCATTACTCAGGAATACGCCGCCATCGGTACCAATCCAAACCTGGTTGGTGTAAAGCGGGTTAATCCAGATGGCATGGTGGTCGCTATGAACCCATCCGCCTTCATTGCTGGCATCGGTAAAGGAAAAGCCTCCATCATCACTGATAGATAATTCAAAGGCAGGACGATATACACGTTTATCATCTTTCGGGTCAAATGCAATGGTGCTAAAGTAAAAAGGGCGTGCTTCCACATTGGTGGTAGACGCTTGTTTCTTCCAACTTTCACCGCCATCCATACTTACAAATAAGCCGGTTTCTTTGGCTTCTATAATTGCCAGAATATGTTTTGGGTTTGATGGGGAAAGCGCTAAGGCCATACGGCCCAGTTCGCCTTCGGGAAGTCCATTGGTAATTTTCTTCCATGTTTTGCCGCCATCTGTTGATTTGTACATAGCGCTTCCTTTTCCGCCGGAATTGAAAGCATACGGTTTGCGGCGGAACTCCCACATGGTAGCCAATAGTTCGTCCGGGTTTTGAGGGTTCATTACTACATCTGCACATCCGGTTTTTTCATTTGTATATAAAATCTTCTGCCAGGTTGCTCCTGCGTCCGTTGACTTATAAAGCCCACGTGTTCTGCTGTCGCTCCATAGCGGGCCGGGTACAGCAACATATAAAATTTTAGTATTATTAGGATTGATTAATATTTTACTGATATGTTCAGAACTGTCAAGCCCGGTTTTTGTCCAGTTGTCACCGCCATCGGTGCTTTTGTACATTCCATTACCGTAGCTCACCGTGTTACGCATATTGCTTTCCCCGGTACCTACATAAAGCGTGTTTGCATCGGACGGGTCCATAGCAATGGCGCCAATGCTTTGGCAATATTTATCGAAAATGGATTTGAAGGAAGCTCCGGCATTGGTTGTTTTCCATATTCCACCACCCGCACAACCAACATAAATAGTTTTGCCATCGGCAGGGTCGCCTACTAATGCAGTAATACGTCCGCTCATAGTACCAGGGCCAAGCCAACGTGCCTGCATTACATCAAATGTGCCGGAATTTATAGGAGTTTTCTGCTGGGCATCACATAACGTGAAGAGCGAAGAACTAATCGCCAGGAGTGTAGCTGTAATTGTGTTTTTCATGGTGGTGGTAATTTATTTCGTTGGTATGAAGAGCTTGTTGTTTATGGTAGGGTTCACCGTTATTGATGTATATTTTAAATTTCCAATTTCCATTGGAAAGACATATCCTTCACCTGTTTTTTTATAATCGCTATAATCCGTATTGGAGTAGCTTACTCTGTTTGGCGTTGTGTACCTGGAACGTTCACGGACTATTAAATAAGAGTCTAAATCGATATAAAAGGTTTTTGTAATCGTATCATTTAATTTTTCCTCAATTTTATATGTATCGGAGCCTTCTATCTGTTCTATTCCTTTGTATTCTACTTTATAGCCTTTCTTTTTATAGTCAACCAAAGGACCCGGAATATCAAGCCCGAAGCGGCCTATTTTTATTCTGTCTTTAGGCCAGGGTTCCGGGGCTTTTTGTCCGCGCCGCGGATTATAAGACCAGGCAGAGTCGGTATGAACAATGCTCCACTGCGTAAATCCGCTGTTAATAGATTCATTTCTGGAGGCGGTATTATTAACTATCCATGTTTTAGAGGTGATTTTTTGTCCTCTTACCAACAGGCTTCCTTCCATATATATGGAATGGATAGATTCCAGTTTTTCTTCGCCTCCCAAAGCATTCATATAGTTATCTATAATCATATCCGCACTGTCTACTTTGTTCTGATAATAGCTTATTGGCGCAGGAACAGAGAAAGAAGGCCTGTTGTTACGAACACTTAAAACGCTAACAATTCCGGGAATTATGGAACATAGTAATATCCCGGAGTATCTCATTTTCCGGCAACCTTTACCGATGGACTGAAAATCTTAGTATCAATAGGCGAGTTAACTTTTATTACGTATGTTTTCACTTCACCCATTCCGGAGTTATTATCTTCCATAGGAAATACGTAGCCATCCGGTGTTTTTTTGTAGTCGCTGCGGGTTTCAGTACCTTCCACTACTTTTCCGTTTTGGGTTGTTTTGCTTTTTACCTGAATAACATAGTATGTATCAGGGTCGATGTAGTAAGTTTCGCTAATGCTGTCGCTAATGGTAACTTTTAGTTTATACGCCTCGGAACCTTCTGTTTCATCTTTTCCTTCGTAGGTTACTTTATATCCCTTTTCTTTATAGTTTACAAATGCATCGGTAACATACAATTGTTCCTGGCTTTTCTTTACCTCGTCAGCAGTTGCAGGCTCCGGTTTTGTTTGTCCCTGGAAAGGTGCAAAATTCCAACCTGAATCGCTCCGCAATATTTGAAACCCGGTCATACCGCCTAATGAGAATTCAACCCGCTGCGCTTTGTTGGCAACCTGCCATATCCGCACCGGAATTTTCATGGTTCCGGCATTCAGGCTGTCTTCTTCATACAGTGTTTTAATGGAATTAAGTTTATCCATTCCGCCCATAGCGGTAATGTTTTTATTTATTATATCATCAGCTGTTTGTGCTTGTGTGTATGCAGAAACAGTAAAAAGGGCGGACAAAAGAATAAATGTTTTTTTCATAGGTATATATTTGGATAGTAATATTTCTCAAATGTAGAATATTTATAATTAGCAGATATAAAGATTAACATATTTAAACATTTCACCTACGACGGGTAGCCTATTGGTTTTGTTACAAGTAACAATATTGGTAGAATGGCTTTTAAATCAAGCTATATTTTAGCCAGCATAGTGGAGAAGTAGAGTAACCCTACACCTAAAATAGTCATAAGTGTTACTAAGAAGCCGGGGTGCTTAACACCGCTTTCCGGCAATAAGTCGCTGGCGCCAATATAAAGAAAGAACCCTGAAAATATGGCAAGCAATATACTGAATGCCGCATCGGGTATTTTAAAAAACATAGTTGAAACAACACCTATAATAGGCGCTGCGGCATCAATAATAAGCCAGCGGTAAGCCAGCTTGTTTTTTCCGCCATCTTTTAAAATTACACTTACGGTATTCACTCCGTCGGCAAAATCGTGTGCAATTACAGCGACTGCAATTAATATGCCAATAGGTACCGAAACCTGGAATGCAACTCCAATAGCAACTCCGTCTAAAAGGCTGTGAATAGAAAGGCTGCTTGCACCTATTTTGCCACGATGGTTACTATTATTTCCATGCTGATGGGTATGCAATATCGATAGCCTGTCTAAAAGCATATAGAATAAAAACCCTGCAACAATTACCGTACTTATAGTGCTTACTCCAAACCTGCTTTCTCCCAGGGAAAAAGATTCGGGCAGCAGGTCAAAAAACACAACACCTATTACCGCACCGGCGCTAAAGCCCATTATTATTCCAAGTTTACTTTTAAAACGAATAGCCAATA
>DATHOL010000382.1:0-6851 GCA_035484895.1 Bacteroidia bacterium
GAGAAGCCTAATTTAAAGCCCCCTTTCAGCCAGTTGTCGTGGGTATTGGGGATGAGGCTATTCTCATCGAGGAAGCTGGCATTGCTGAAATTAATTTCAAATACGTGGCCTCCGGTTTCCACTTCATAGCCAATGGAAACAGGGTTATGATAAGGATTAGCGGCATTATTCATACGGTATTGAGAAATGATATAATAGTAATCAAATACCAAACTGGAATGCTTATTGAATAAGATTCTGCCGCCTGCTGCAACAAACGGAATGGTATTCATATCGGAAGCGCCGTTTGAAGCATTGGTGGTTGTCAATAAATAGTTACGGTGTTGTGCGCCACCCAATAGCTCTAATGAAATATGGTTATTGAAACGACGATCTATTATGACCTCTCCGAAATAGGAAATCTTATCCATCAGGCTGCGGGAAGTAGAGGAATCCGTTTCGCTGTAAAAAGTTGAATTTAATTCAGGTGTTATGCCTGCATCGCCATATACGGCCAATGATATAGGCATAGCTGATGATTGTGTTATCAGCCTGTATTTTGCGTCCAGATCAATTAGTTCCTGCTGTTTGCTGCGGGAAATACCAATCATAAAATTTTTGGTGATGCCAAAATTAAAGGCAAACTCAATATCGGAAGCAATATCAAAACCGGCTAATGTGTGAAATCCGCCATTACCTTCTCCGCCCACGTTTCCGAAACGATGTAATATTACAAACTGCATTACGGCCGGGTCAAGAATTTTGGTGGTTTGTACATTTATAAGTTTCACATCTTTCCAGGTAGGAAGTAATTTTCGAGGGCCTTTCGTTGTAGTGTCTACCAGTTTCAAAAGGTCATCCTGGGCATTTGCACCAAATGAAACAGACAATAAAAAGAGGGCTATTATAAGCGAATACGATTTAATTTTCATAATAAATGAATTATTATTTAACTTTATAAGGTTTCATAGTAGCATTAAAAGTAATGGCGACGGACTCAGCAATGTCGTTACCCAAAAGGCTCGGGACTTTAATTTTATAATCGGCTACTTTTACATTAAACTTGGCAGACAGAAAAATAATTCCGTTTTTAATTGTCAGAGTTCCGGGTATGGTAATATTTTTTTGTACACCATGCATATTCATAGTTCCGGTAACGGTAACATTATTAACGCCATCCTTGGTATAATCTACTTTTTCGTTCACCTTGCCTTTGAAAATAGTATGAGGATACTTGTCACTCTCCATATAATCTTCATTAAAATGCTCCTGCATCAATTTCTTCTTAAAAATAAAATCTTCATTGGTAAGGCTCATTTGAATATCGCCGGTGGCGCTGCTCATCACCGGTTTCGATGAAGTATTGTCGGCTGTAATATCTTCAATAGTTGCCGCAGAAAAGAAGTTAACCCGGCATGAATCGGCCATATAAATCTGCGCCTCATTTTTGGCAAGGAAGAAGAAAAATGTTATAGCAAAAATTATAATTTTTTTCATACAAATATTTTTAAATTATTGCGGGCACCCTCGATTCATCCAGGCCTGAAATTTTGGCAGCATACAGGAAGGGTCCCACCCTGCTTGCTGGGTTAATGGCATGCGAGGCAGGTTTCCGAACAAAGAACCGTATAAGAGTCCGTTTTGATAATTGGCATAAATACCCGCATAGGTACTGTAATCATATCCGCTTGCGCCCGAAGGAGAATGGCAGGAGTTATTGTTTACACCGCATTGTACATTTACGATAGCCTGCATTGTGTTGGAATCGGATGAAAAGGTAAGGTTAATGGTATCACAAGAACTACTGAATGACACCGGAGAAACAGCCGCCTGTTTATTTTCACAGGAGTTTATAATAACAATTGCAGACAGGAATAAAAGGCCAACAAAAATTTTAGTTTTCATAATTGATTAATATGCAAATATACTCTTACTCTATGATAATCCGTTGAATGGTAGATTGACCGTTGGCGATTAATTGAATAATATAAATTCCGCGGGTTATGTATGTTGGCAGTATTACATTTTGGGTATGGTTGCCTTCGCTTACTATGCTGTTTGATAAAGTAGTAATCTTTCTGCCGTTAATATCATACATATTCACTTCCATATCAGCAGTTTTTTTTAATGAATAGGCAATATTCACTTGTTCTTTGGCAGGATTTGGAAATACAGAAAAGGCCATCGCAGCATTTGAAATGTCAGCTATACCATCAGTAGCGTTTTCCTGAACGGTAAGTGTTGCCGGAAAAACAAAGGTATTTGCAGCCGTAGAGTTTCCATTGCCGATGTTAAAACAACCATAAAAGGTAACAGGGCCTGTACCTTTTGCAGGGGCTTTCCAGTTGAAAGTCCACGATAAAGAATCTGTTCCCTTATACCCGTTAATAGTGTGTGTAACATATTGCAAACCGCCACCGGCTACAATTTTTGTGGTGGTTGCATTGGTAATTATAAGTGAGCCCAATTGAGATCCTCCTGTGGATTGAGGAGATATTTCAAATCCAAAGGAAGTAAACCCTGCATCAATTGCTCTTGCTGTTATGGTGTAAATAGAATCTTGCGTATAACCATATACCGGAACATTGGAAGTAATCCAGGGTTGCGCATTTTGCAAAGGGTGGGTGTTATGGCAACTGCTTTTATCGCAGGATTGGCCATCGTGCGGAGAATTGGTAGTACTGGCCGGAGCTCCGGTATCATGTGCAGTACCACTATTTAGGCCGGTAAAATAAAGCAATCCGCCGACTATAAGTGTCATAGAAAATAGGGTTATTTTTCTCTTCATGGTAAATGGGGTGGTATGTGAGCTGGACCGCGAAACTATTTTAATGCATTTACAAAGAGGCTGATATTCGTCACTTTTGAATACATATAAATTATTTTGGCCATTCCAATTCATACCCTCATTTTAGGGGTTCAATTCATTCAGATGCATAATAAAAGGAAAAGGTTGTGTGAAATGAAAAATATTGAATACCGCTACTCCCCTACCCCATTCATCTATTCAAAATAAAAATTATATTTATTGAATGAAGAATATCAACCTGGATGAGATATTATTATGTTTTTTATACTTTTACACCAATTTTACTTATCATGAAAAAAACAGTTTACTTATTCAGTATAGCCATTTTGGCATTTTCTTCCATCATAAAATCTCAAAGTGTTGCCTGGGGGACTGAAATTGACGAAAAATCTCCTTACCAATTTAATGATATAACCGGACATGACTCCAAGGGGTTTTTCGTGAAAAAAATTGAACTTAACCGCCCGCATACTATTAATGCAACCTTTCCGCCCAATTGTTCAATTCAAAAATATGACTACACGGGGAAGCAACTCTTTTCTTTGGAACTTAATGTTATGGATAATACCGAAACTACGAAACCAATGTACTACGATGGTATCTTATATATGAAAGATAACTTTGTAACAATTATGTATGACAGGGGAGTCAAGACCGCCTACTTGATAAAGGTAGGTTTTAACGGAACCATAGATTCTAAAAAGAATTTGGTGGGTGATGTTGAAAACACGTGGAAAGTGGATATACTTGCCCCAAACCGTTATCGTTTTTCTGTTTCTAACGATAGTACAAAATTAATGGCATTCTATCACAAGGATTATGCGTCTAAAATCGAGATGAAATTCTTTGATGAAAACCTTACTGAATTGAATGAAAAAACGGTTGATTTTGGATATACAGGAAAAGATGCAGACAGGGAAACCTGTTATTATAATGGAGACCAGGCTATTTTTTTGGTCCACATTAAACATGCCAAAAGTTCAGAGCCTGATTACTTTGTCTATATTTATGATATTGCATCAGGGTCCTATAAAAAAATAGCACTTGATGTGCATAGCCGCGATGACGACTGGAGTTCAAAATACAGTTTACGGGTAAGGATGAGCGCCCAGGGAGATGTTGTACTCTCTGCCCTTTATGGTGACGAGCAAAGCAAAGAAAATCCCGTTGGAATTTATTATGCACGAGTTAACCATGGCGCCACTGCATTGACTGTAAATAAATCAATTCGTTTCTCTTCCGATTTCATATCCTACTTTTCGAAAGATCCTTCAAAGGGTATTGATGGCCTTACCTTTAAAGGGTTTGCATTCGCACCTGATGGAGGTATTGTTTTTGGGGCTGAACATTATAAGTCGGGTACCTATGCAGGAGACCATTCAGCGGTAATTGGCAATATCGCAACCGATGGAAAAATGGCGTGGATAAAGAAAATTACAAAAAAACAATATGTGAGTTCTATTTACGACAAATATTCTTCCTATTCTTTCGCAGTAGCCAATAATAAAATTTACCTGGTATATAATGATGACCCTGAAAATGCAAAAGTAAATCCGGAACAAGCTGCAAAAAATGAAGATTTGATTAAACGGGCTACTGTGGATAAAGTAAAAAATAATGGCGTTACACTCGTAACACTTAATTTATCCGACGGAGGAGGAATTAAACTCTCTTCTATTAGCCAGCAAAGTGAAGGAGAATTAATTTTTACCCCGGTGTATACCGAACTGATTAATCCAAATGCATTGATACTTGTAAGAACATGGAGTAACAATGGCGACAGGCAGAAATACCAGTTCGGGTACTTAGGTTTAAATTAACATTTTATAAATTAATCCGTAAAATACGTAAGAGCATATGCAATGAATGTATGCTCTTTTTTATTATAATTTATTAAGTATTTCTTATCATTTCCACCCTCTCTCCTATTCCTTCCATCCAAAATATAATTTATATTTGTTGAATGAAGGGGGGGGTGATGGTTGGGCTTATTTCTTAATTTTGCATTCAAAATTCGCGCTAAAAAATAAAATGATGAATAAAATTTACATTAAAGTCATCTTACTTGTTCTTTTTTTTGATGTATCTTTTGTACTTCGCGCTCAAATTATAAATACGATTGCAGGTGTCGGTGTTTTTGGTTACTCTGGAGACGGGGGACAAGCTACTGCTGCCGAATTCGGTGGTACGTATGGGGTTAAAGTAGATGCATTCGGAAATGTTTATATAGCGGATGATTGGAATTCCCGTATTCGGAAAATTAATACTTCTGGCATCATTAATTCCATTGCGGGCAATGGAATTGGCGGTTATTCTGGAGACGGAGGACAAGCCACGGCTGCCGAACTTTATAATCCGACTTGCGCAGCATTGGATTCTTTGGGGAATATTTACATAACGGATACATACAATAACCGAATTCGAAAAGTAAGTACCTCAGGTATCATAAGCACATTTGCAGGCACTGGCTCGGGAGGCTATTCAGGAGATGGAGGACAAGCTACTGCGGCAAAACTTTATGGACCTATTGGCATTGCAATCGATGCTTCCGTCAATATTTACATAGGAGATTGGGAGAATAACCGTATTCGAAAGATTGACAGGTTAGGTATAATTAATACCATTGCAGGTAATGGTTATGGAGGCTATGGTGGAGATGGAGGACAAGCCACCGCCGCTGAACTAGATGCCCCTTACGGAATAGCACTAGATACTTCAGGAAACATTTATATAGCTGATTTCACTAATAACCGGATTCGGATAGTGAATACATCAGGCATCATTAATACCTTCGCAGGTAATGGATTTGGTGCACCCTTAAACGGTGGTTACAGCGGAGACGGAGGATTGGCTATAACTGCAGAACTTTATTACCCAATGTTTATAGCGCTGGATGCTTTGCAGAATGTTTACATTACCGACGATGGAAACAATCGTGTCAGAATAGTAAATACCTCAAGCATTATTAACACGTTTGCGGGCAATGGTTATGGTGCACCTTCAGGTGGCGGTTATAGTGGAGACGGAGGACTGGCTACAACAGCAGAGCTCTACAATCCTGTCGGTATCGATTTGGATGTTTCCGGGAATGTTTATTTAGGAGATAATACAAATTACCGGATAAGGGAGGTGACTTCTATTGTTACCGGATTAGCTAACTTATATAGTATTAACGAAGTAAATGTGTTTCCTGAGCCCACTACCGGCCATTTTACGATTTCAGGGGTAACACAAGGACAGGTAATAGAACTGTATAATTACGCAGGGCAAAAACTAAGCAGCACTATTTCTGATAAAAATATGATCCAGTTCGATATATCAAATTATGCCAATAGTATTTATCTTGTAAGAGTATTAAACAAAGATGGCAGTGTGTTTGCAACAAAGAAGGTTGTGAAAATGGAATAAGCCACTCCCCTACTCTATTCCCTCAGAATTACTCATAATTCTGAAATAGCCTACCTTTGCCGCCCCATTCAAAAAAATGTTCAAAGAATATGATGTAATAGTAGTAGGTGCCGGCCACGCAGGATGCGAGGCTGCTGCTGCTGCTGCCAATTTGGGTTCGTCCGTTTTGCTTATTACTATGGACATGACTAAGATCGCACAGATGTCATGTAATCCTGCCATGGGCGGCATTGCCAAAGGACAGATAGTTCGTGAGATTGATGCACTCGGCGGATATTCCGGAATTGTGAGCGATAAAACTGCCATCCAATTCCGTATGCTTAACCGCTCGAAAGGGCCTGCCATGTGGAGCCCGCGGACACAAAACGATCGTGCATTATTCACATTGGAGTGGAGAAAATTACTGGAAAATACACCTAACCTGGATTTTTTCCAGGATATGGTAAAAGATATAATCGTCAAAAATGACAAGGTCTGTGGCATTGTTACCGGCCTTGGCATGGAAATAAAATGTAAATCTGTTGTACTTACTAACGGCACCTTTTTAAACGGTATTATTCACATTGGTGAAAAGCAATTTGGCGGTGGTAGGGCAGGGGAGAGGTCTGCCACCGGAATTACGGAAAAGCTTTTGCAGCTTGGCTTCCAAAGCGGG
>DATHOL010000383.1:0-2589 GCA_035484895.1 Bacteroidia bacterium
TTCTGGTTGTAAAAATTTTGCGACTTCATTTTTTCGGAATTTATAAAATTCCTTTCCGTCTATTGCAAATAAGCACATTAGTTTTCTCACAAAATTCACCTCGTTTTGAGAAATATTCATGGAATGAAACTGAATAAATGACCTAACAATTATTGATGTTAATTCAATTAATTCTCTTTTAATTTCATCAATATTTTGGATTCCATGTGCATTAAGTATTTCATTAATGGCTGATGTAGTGACCTTGTTTTTATAAATTAGTTCCCAAATATCATCAATCGGTGATGTAAGTTTCTCATTTGATAGAATGGAAGACAAAAAATTGATTATTTCAATTTCCTCTGATGTATCTAATAGTAATAGTTTTTCCATGTTATATTGTTGATCAGTTCATTAAATAAATGATTTGTTTGCCAAATCTAATAAAATAATTGTTAATAGGAATTTTTGCATGGAAATAAACTTAAATAAACGTCCCGGGTAAATAAAGACTGCCCATGTTTCTAATTGGTAATATGTTCGTTATTGACGTTATCTCCGCTTATCTCTCATCACTCATCTCTTATAACTCCCTTAATTACTTTTCAACATTCCCCGCTTGTTTTCAACAAAGGGAATAGGAGGTCATTAAATTGCAATACTTTTGGGCATTCACAAAACACAATTCCCGTGCCTACAATTCCCGAACTCAACAAGATTTGCTCCCAGGTGCGTAGGGATATAGTACGCATGACTTCAGCCGTCAATTCCGGGCATCCGGGTGGCTCTATGGGTTGCACCGAGTTTTTCGTTTCCCTTTATTTTGTAATCATGAAGGTTGATCCTTCCAATTTCACAATGGATGGTAAAAACGAAGATCTGTTTTTCCTTTCCAACGGGCATATTTCGCCTGTATGGTATAGCGTTCTGGCCCATCGCGGGTTTTTCCCGGTAAATGAATTAAGTACATTCCGTAAGTTGAATTCCCGTTTGCAAGGGCATCCGACAACCGCAGAACATCTTCCGGGGGTACGTGTGGCTTCGGGCTCATTGGGGCAAGGTTTGTCCGTGGCTATTGGTGCGGCTCTTGCCAAAAAACTGAATAAAGACACGCGTTTGGTTTATACCCTTCATGGCGATGGAGAAATGAATGAGGGCCAGATTTGGGAAGCTGCCATGTATGCCGCAGCCCATAAGGTTGACAATATAATTTCTTCGATAGACGTTAACGGATTACAAATAGACGGAAAAACCGATGATGTACTTTCACTTGGAGATTTGAAAGCTAAATGGATTGCATTTGGTTGGGATGTAATGGAAAGCGATGGCAACGATTTGGAAAATGTAATTGCAACGTTAAAAGAAGCGCAGAAGCATACCGGTAAAGGCAAGCCGGTTATGATATTGATGAAAACCATTATGGGTAAAGGAGTTGATTTTATGGAAAACCATCATAAATGGCATGGAACAGCGCCTAATGCAGATGAATTGGCTAAGGCCCTGGGGCTACTGGAAGAAACCCATGGCGACTACAAGTAAGCTAAAAGTGAAAAGTGAAAAGCGAAAAGTGAAAAACCAAATTTCAATTTAAAGATATTGAAGTGAGGAACCGTTTTATAAAATCAATTCTATTTATTTTAGCGATCAGCTATCAGCTATTAGCTATCAGCCAAAAAGCTAATGCACAGCAAAAGCAGCATTTAACCACCCGTATACTTTTTATTTTTGATGCATCATTCAGCATGTCCGACCATTGGCAGGAAAATATAAAGATTGATGTCGCTAAAAAAATTCTCACCGAAATAATTGACAGTATCCGTAATGTTCCCGACCTTCAATTGGGCTTGCGCACACTGGGCGCCGACCACTCCCTTTATCCCGAAAGAGATTGCCATGATACGCGTTTGGTGGTTCCTATTGGTGCCAATAGTGCATTGAAAATAGAGCATGAAATTGAAGCAATTCAGCCTATGGGAACCACACCATTGGCATATACGTTGGGGCAATGTGCGGATGACTTCAAGCCTTGCGATAATTGCCACGATGTTATTATTTTACTTACCGACGGTATCGAGGAATGTGGCGGCGACCCTTGTGAAGTTTCCAAACAACTGCATGCAAGAGGAATTAACCTGCGCCCGTTTATTATTGGCATCGGCAATGAGGATTTTGCCGGAACATACAATTGTATCGGAAAATTTTATGATGTAAAAAAAGAACAGAACTTTAAGAATGCACTCAAAATTGTAATCTCCCAGGCAATGAATAACACTACCGCACAGGTGAGCCTGATGGATGCGGCGGGCAAGCCTACGGAGACGGATGTGGCAATGACTTTTTACGACCAGGTTACCGGCAAACGGATTTATAATTTTATGCATACCATTAATGACTACGGAAATCCGGATACCATTTCTCTCGATCCGAATATCACCTATCGCCTGGTTATACATACAATTCCTGAAGTGGAAAAAAGCAATATCACATTGATTTCAGGAAAGCACAATATTATCCCTGTTGATGCACCGCAGGGTTATTTGCATTTTGTAATGGATGGGGAGAACGATTACAAAAGCCTTGCTGTATTAGTAAAAAAGCATGATGAAGACA
>DATHOL010000384.1:0-2105 GCA_035484895.1 Bacteroidia bacterium
TGTAGAATACCTGATGGCCCTGCATAAAGGAAGCAATCGGAACGAAGTGCATGTATATATCTTTAACGGGTATATGGATGTGGTTGCATTGCAAGCCGGCAAATTGCTTCTTTATAACCGTTACCATATTCAAACTTCCAACGATTTTACCTATTTTCTGCTTTGGTTGTACGAAGAACTGAAACTGAAACCCGAGGACTCTCCTTGCTTTTTATATGGAGAGATTTTGGAGAAGTCGGAGATGTTTGACATGGCATGGAAATATTTGAAAAATGTACGCATTGCTGATAGGACAAATCGCTTCACTTTTTCACCTATGGTTGATAGTTTGCCGGCACACAGATATTACTCCCTTTTTATGCAATATTTATGTATATAGGCGGAGGCGATTTTAAGGGACGGAAAGTGCCCTCAAAATATCTCCCGATTCGCCCGACAACCGGCAAAGCAAAACAGGCATTATTTAACATTTTACAGAACCATTTTAACTTTGAAGAGTGCCAGGGGCTCGACCTTTTTTGTGGTACCGGAAGCCTCACTTATGACCTTGCCTCGAGGGGCTGCAAACAGGTAACAGCCGTAGATATCAGCAATGGATGTTGTAATTTTGTCAGAAAAAATGTCAAATTATTTGAGATTAATAATGTAATTGTTGTAAAGAGTGATTCACTCTCATTTTTAAGGAGTCATGCAGAACCATTTGATATTATTTTCTGTGACCCGCCCTATGAATATCCGCATTATCCTGTTATTCATGACCTTGTTTTTAGCCGAAATCTGTTAAAACCGGAAGGCTGGCTTATAATTGAACACTCCAAACGGACTTCCTTTGCCGACCACCCCAACTTTTTACAACAAAGGACATATGGGGAAGTGAATTTTAGCTTCCTTGCCGGAAGCCCGGCTGGCAAATAATTAGAGTATTCGTCGTTGCGAGGAACGAAGCAATCTTACTCCCTAGTTTTGCAGTAAAAAATGGCTCCATAAGAGCCTACTGTTTGTAGCATAAAACGCACACCCAAAAATGGAGCGCCATAGGTGCGTTCTGTTAGTAAAAAACAGGTCACTCCTGACGGAGTTTAAAATTCCTTTATTTCGGGTTTTACTACAAACAGGTTGCTCCGATGGAGCATTTATTTTTCATCTACTAAAACAAGGAGGTCTGAATCAAAAATACTTGCCGGTGTAATCATCTTTTCATCCAAGGGAATTTTGTCTCCATACCGTTCCTTCATTTTTGCTTTTACAGATTCATTTGTCAAGTCCAATTCTTGCAGTTTTTGCAGGTTTCCAATTTCCAATCCATTGAGTTCATTATATGCTTTCCATACCAATTCGGAACAATATATTTTGTCGTCACTCCATTCAAAATACCAATCGTAATCTTTCTTCAGGAATTTTTCTCCAATGCCTTTTAACCGCAATAGCATTTCATCTGACAACTGAGGGTCGGTTTTAACTCGTTTAATAACATAATGCCCACCGTCGCCTCTGCATATCCATTTATCTAATGGTGTATATCTGACAGTTTTAACAGCTTCGAGAACATACCAGTCCCTTGTTCCTGTGTCTGAATGAAATATTAATCCGCAATGGCTGTATTTGGAATGTGTGGCGAGTTGTATTGCTTTACTCTGACTGGAAAGAGAAGTTTGAAAGATAATATCGCCATTTTTTAACTTGTTGCTATCGGAAAGTTCTTTTACCTGTTGTGTTGTCTTACTCAGCTTTTGCTTTGGGTCGTAATATTTTTTCTTCAGGTAAAAACCACAGGCAAAAAGCAAGAGGAAGCCAAGTAATACAAAAAGATTCTTTTTATTCATTCTTAGTTTCCAAATGTTTTTGAAATTCTTCACTCCGTTCAGAATGACAATCTCACTATGTTGCCAAAATTATTTCTTCCCCTTCTTAGCTTTCTCTTCCTTCTTCATGAAAGCGCTCTTCCCCCTGAAAACTTTACTGAACATAGCATTACCTTTTCCACTGAAATAGGTGCCGGGGTTTATACTGGAAGTAATGGCATATTGATTAGCGGTATCTGCCGGGTATGCTTTAATTATAGCGGGACTGAAACTGCTGCCTTCAATCTTTAATGAGAAGAGCGC
>DATHOL010000385.1:0-6008 GCA_035484895.1 Bacteroidia bacterium
ACAACCGCTTGGTAGAGCAAACATACCCTAACCCGAATTTGTGTCCTTTAGGGACAACCCAAATCATATATGGAGAGTCCTATGGGACTCAAAAATGCAAGGGGGTTGATATGGGCTACTTATTAAGTAGCCTTTAAATAATATAATTCAAAAAAAATCACTAAGATTGCAACTATAATAATATAGAATATAATGGAAGCACAGAAATCAAAATCAGATTTTATTAATTGGTATAGTGAATCTAGACCTTTATATGTGAAATTGTCAAAGAAAGTTGAATCAATAATCGAAGAAATTATTAACGATCAAAAAATTCCTATCCATGCGATAAATAGTAGGGCTAAGGAAATTAATTCGTTTGCAAAAAAAATTGAAGATTCGAAATATAGTGATCCGTTTAAGCAAATAACAGATTTATCTGGTATTAGAATTATTGCTTACGTTGAATCTGATTTAGACATAATATCGAAACTGATTGAGAAGCACTTTGTAATTGATAAAGCCAATAGTGTAAATAAAAATAAATCTTTAGGAACTGATAAAGTTGGATATAGGTCTATCCATTATATTGCGAAACTACCAGATGATAGACTTAAGTTTCCAGAATATAAAAAATTTGAAAACCTATGCTTTGAAATACAACTAAGAACTATCTTGCAGCATGCTTGGGCAGAAATCGAACATGATAAAAACTATAAATTTACTGGAGTATTACCTGAAACTCTCAAAAGAAGGTTTAATGTTTTGGCAGGTGTACTTGAAATGGCTGATAGGGAATTTAATCAAATTGCATCTGAAATCGATAAGCGCAGTGATTCTGTTACTGCCGACACTAAACAAGGCAAACTAGACATTTCGATTGACTCTACTTCTATCAAGTCATTTCTTAAAATTAAGTTTGATAGCTTGATTAAGTTAGGCTTAAGGCCTGAGTTCCCAAATGATGATTATGAAAGAAAAATCTTAATTGAGTTAAGTGATTTTGGCATTATTACTTTAGAAGATTTAGACAGAATTATTCCAGATGATTTCAATAGTAAGATACTGAATTTTCAAAATATTAGCAAACAAAATTATGCTGGAATCTTAAGGGACATTATGATGCTCAAGGACGCAAATAAATATTTTAAAAGATGTTGGAAGAAAAACTGGCTAGGTGCGGATGAGAGTTCTGTTAACTTTATTAAATCTTATAATCCTGCTATAGAAGAAATTTTAAATGAGCATGATGTTGAAATTGCAGACTTTGACCCTGATTGATAATTCACCCGGTTTAAGAAGTATCTTAATTTCCAGTCTAAACTCCACCTTCCCCTCAGGATAGATATGGAGCAAACTTTTTTAACACTTTTTACCAACCCCTCTTGTTTTTGGTATCTAAATGCAACTATCTTTGTACTTCTTCGTATCAATATAAACGAGGACTCTAAAAAACCACAGAACTATACTATAAGTTTACTAGACATTTGAAACTGCACTTTTGAAGCGATAAAGCACAAAAGAAATGCCTTCCCTAAATGGGGAAGGGACAGGTAGGGGTAAAATGTTGTGGATTTCTTTACTAACTTTATAAACTTAAAACTGTATGAGCATGGACAAAATCAGTATTCTTTGGGCGGATGACGAAATGGATCTCCTCAAGCCCCACCTGTTATATTTGAATGAAAAAGGCTTTAATGTTAAAACCGTTACCAATGGCAACGATGCAGTAGATGAGTTTGGCAAAGCCGCCTTTGATTTGGTGTTTCTTGATGAGAATATGCCCGGCCTTTCGGGTTTGGAAACCCTTGGCAAAATAAAGAGCCTGAACCGCAATGTGCCTGTAATAATGATTACCAAGAGCGAAGAAGAATCTATTATGGACAATGCCATAGGCTCCCAAATCTCCGATTATCTTATTAAGCCCGTAAACCCCGGGCAGATTTTGCTTTCTATCAAGAAGAATATTGATAAAAACAGGCTCATCAGCGAAAAAACCACGAGCAACTACCAGCAGGATTTCCGCAATATAAGCATGTCGCTGTCCGATAACCTGAGTATTAAGGAGTGGGAAGACGTATATAAAAAGCTGGTATACTGGGAACTGGAGCTGGAAAAATCGGGCGACCCCGGCATGAAGGAAATCCTGTCTATGCAAAAGTCGGAGGCTAATACCCTGTTCAGCAAGTTTATTGAAAAAAACTATGTAAACTGGTTTAAGCAAGGCGCAAAGGATGTCCCTACCCTATCGCATACATTGCTGCGCAACAAAGTATTGCCGAGCATAGACAAGGAAAGCAATCCGATATTTGTGGTAGTAATTGATAACCTCCGCTGGGACCAGTGGAAGTTGCTTCAACCCATTATAGAGGAAGATTTTAAGGTAGATAAGGAAGAAATGTACTTTGCTATTCTGCCTACCTGCACGCAATATGCCCGTAATGCCCTCTTTGCCGGGCTGATGCCTTCGGAAATTGAGAAAATGTATCCCGGAAAATGGCAGAACGATGAGGATGAAGGCGGCAAAAACCTGCATGAAGCCGAATTTTTCGAAGGATTACTGCGCCGCGCCGGAAAGGATGTCAAATACTCATATAATAAGATTACCAATTTTGAAGCGGGAAAGCGCCTCGCCGATAACATCCATAGTTTGGCAGCCAATAACAAGCTGAATGCCATTGTATATAACTTTGTAGATACCCTCTCTCATGCCCGTACCGAAATGGAAGTAATCCGTGAATTAGCCAGCGATGATGCGGCTTACCGTTCGCTTACGCTGTCCTGGTTCCAGCACTCCCCATTGCGTGATATTATTAAGAATATCAGGGCTGTTGGGGGCAAGCTTTTCATCACCACCGATCATGGTACCATTAAAGTAGGTGAGCCATCAAAAGTTATCGGCGATAAAAACACTACCACCAATTTGCGCTACAAGCAAGGTAAAAGTCTTACTTACCAAAATAAAGATGTGTTTATGCTCAAAAATCCGGCCGATGCGTTCCTGCCCCGTACGCATGTAAGCAGCATATTCCTCTTTATCAAGGAGAATAAGTTTTTTGCTTACCCCAACAACTTCAACCATTACGTAAGTTATTATAGAAACACCTTTCAACATGGTGGCATTTCGTTGGAGGAAATGATAATTCCTTTTGTAGCTTTGTCGCCCAAATAAAGTCGGAGTCCGACTGGCAATTATAAAGTAGGTTGGGCTTAATTGATACTTTAAATAACAAGCAATGAGATTACTTTGTACTGTCCATAAGGAAGAAGAATTAGAGCGGGCGGCGCAGGTTTTATTGGAGGTTTTTAAGAACACCCGGGTGTTCATATTTTCCGGTGCACTTGGCAGCGGGAAAACCACCTATATTAAGTATATTTGTAAAGTATTAGGGGTAAAAACCGGAATCAGCAGTCCCACCTTTTCATTGGTGAATGAATATGAATGCGCCGATGGCTCTGAGGTTTTCCATTTCGACTTTTACCGTATAGATGATATACAGGAAGCATACGATATAGGCTATGAAGAATATCTTTACTCCGGCCACTATTGCTTTATAGAGTGGCCCGAAAAAATAGAGGAACTGATACCTAAAGATGCAGTGGAAATAAAAATAGAAGTAAAAAGCAACGGAATCAGGGAGCTATGGGTAAAAAAAATAATATAATTGTACCGCCCCAAACCCCTAAAGGGGCTTTAAATAATAGCCTGTCGGGCTCCGACCAAAGCATTAGCCTCTCTTAATCGTCTATATTAAACCCCAAACACGCATGATAAAATGAGTACTTACAAAGATGTTATGAGAACATTGACCAAGGGAGCGCTGGCTACCCAGGAAGAAATGTTGGAAGTGGCTCAGAAAAAAGGCAGCCTCACAATTGGTATCCCAAAAGAAATATCGTACCAGGAAAACCGGATAGCCTTAGTTCCCGATGATGCAGCCCTGTTAGTAGTTCATGGGCACAAAGTATTGGTAGAGACCAATGCCGGTAAAAACGCCCACTTTGAAGATACCGATTTCAGCGAAGCCGGATGCCAGATTGCTTATGGCGCCAGCGAGGTTTATAAAGCCGATGTAATTTTAAAAGTTACCCCTCCGCTTATTAATGAAATAGAAATGATGCACCCGGGCCAAACGCTTATCTCGGCATTGCAGCTTTCTGTTCAGCCTAAGGATTTCCTTCGTTATTTAATGGATAAAAAAATAAATGCCATAGCTTTTGACTCCTTACGTGATGAAGTGGGTATATTCCCTGTAATCCGCTCTATGAGCGAAATTGTAGGTGGTACCTCCATCTCCATTGCCGAAGAGTATTTGAGTAATGTGCATAATGGGCCCGGACTTATTATGGGCGGTGTTTCAGGTATTGCGCCTACTGAAGTTGTAATCCTGGGAGCAGGAACCGTTGGGGAATTTGCAGCCCGTGCGGCAATTGGCCGTGGAGCTATTGTAAAGGTTTTTGATAATTCCATATCCCGCTTGCGCAGATTACAGATTATGCTTGGTTCAAGGATATTCACATCTACCATACGTCCGCGTGTATTAGCCCGCCACTTAAAAACCGCCGATGTAGCTATTGGCGCTATTCGTGCCGAGGCAGGTATAACTCCTATGGTTGTTACCGAGCAAATGGTAAGCGATATGAAAGTAGGCTCTGTAATTGTAGATGTTAGCATTGACCAGGGAGGTTGTTTTGAAACTTCACATGTTACCAACCATGGTGAACCTGTTTTTAGAAAACATGGAGTAACACACTACTGCGTTCCGAATATTGCGTCGCGTGTTTCAAGAACAGCCTCGATTGCCTTCAGTAATATTTTCACTCCCATACTTCAAAAAGCGGGTGATATGGGCGGTTTTGAAAATTTGATAAAAAAAGATATGTATTTGCGAAATGGAGTGTATATATATAGAGGAGTACTGACAAATAAATATTTGGGCGAAACTTATAATATTCCTTATAATGATATAGAACTATTAATTATGAACAATCAGTAATGTTGAAAAATCTTAATAACTCTTGAAAGCCTTTATTTAATTGGCTTTCCGAGGGGTTGTTAATAACGGTGTTAAAAACTATACAACATGTACCCGTCGGTAAAAAAGTGAAGAACATAGATTTGCGGTTACGTTCTCAGGAAAGCACAAAAATAAAATCTGACCCCAAATATTTTTCGATATGGCACAAAATACTTTAAACAAAACAAAAACAATGCTTGATGCAGATGAAATAAAGAAAGCATCTACCCAATATTTCGGCGGAGATGAACTCGCTGCATCTACCTGGGTAAACAAATATGCATTGCGCGATAAAAACGGAAACGTACTGGAGAAAACTCCCGACGATATGCATAAGCGCATGGCGCATGAATTTGCACGCAAGGAAAAAGAATATGCTGAAATATCAGCTATGAACGGCGCTTTTACTCACCTTTCCGAATACGGACAAAAAAGGGAATTCCTTTCCGAAGAAAAGATATTTGACCTGTTCAAAGATTTTAAATATGTAATTCCGCAAGGCAGCGTAATGTTCGGTCTTGGCAACAAGCACGTAATTGCATCGCTTTCCAACTGCGTAGTACTTCCGGAGATATATGATTCTTACGGAGGTGTTATGTACACTGACCAGCAATTAACCCAACTCTTTAAAAGACGTTGCGGAGTTGGTATTGATATTTCAACCCTTCGCCCTGCCGGATGTATAGTTAATAATGCCGCAGGAACAACCACAGGTGCTGTTTCCTTTATGGAGCGTTTCTCCAATACCACCCGCGAGGTTGCACAAAACGGCAGACGCGGCGCGTTAATGATAACAATTGATATCGCGCATCCTGATGTGGAACAATTTGTAACCATTAAACAAGACTTAAGTAAAATTACAGGAGCCAATATCTCTGTTCGTTTGTCTGACGAGTTTATGGATGCTGTTGTAAATGATGCAGAATATACACACCGTTTCCCTATTGATTCTGAAAAACCTGAAATCACCAAAACTGTAAAAGCACGCGATTTGTGGAACACTGTTATTAA
>DATHOL010000386.1:0-4772 GCA_035484895.1 Bacteroidia bacterium
GGAACACTGCCTGTTTCTGTGTGAATATTACCTACGTCGTTAATTACCCACCATAAGCAGGCATCGCCATACAGTTCGTTTTGGCAATAGCCGTTTCCGGTAAGGTCGAATGCAGGGTAGTCGCCCTGTGTAGGGTCATAATATTGGTTTCCCCTGGCGCTTATAAAAGGCGCTAAATTGTTTGATTCGGCATACGTTGCATTTCCGCTACCCGGCCAGTTTTTAATATCCAGCGGAGGGTTCGGTTCCCCATTCGGGTAATCATGATGAAATGTTTCCACTTCCTGGCGGGTACAGTAAAACAATTTATCCCATGCCAAACATTCGGTAACTGAAATTCCGCCTGTAAGGGTATCAATTGGGCCTGCCCAAAAATCTTCTCCATTCTGACGATAGGTCATTGCCGCTTCCTTAAGCTGGTTACCCGCATCGTAGCCGCCAATCCATAAAGCGCCGGCAAACTGCGCGCCTACATTTCCGTTAGCAGGCACAAAATATTCATAGCAACCTGTTCCGGGGTTCCACCACATATCGCCCTCGTCCATAATACGGGCTCTAACGTTATTTATTTGCAAAAATGCAGAGCCCTGGTCCTGAGCACATCCACCAGACATTACCGAATGGGTAGTCTTGGCATGTCCTCCTCCAATATTCTCAGTGGCATAACCATAGCCCGTGAGCAATATACTGAAAGCTGCTGAAATTAATAATTTACGATGCATGTTCATAATTTAAAATTTAAGGTTATAATATCAACTTATTATTATTCATTACTTTGGTTAGAAGTTAAATACCAACCCCAGGCGAGCCTGGCGAGGCAGTGAAAAATAAGTTGGTATTTTTTCATAAACCGAATACTGGGCTACAAATGATTGTGGTGATAACTGGTTGGAAACGGTTTGTTTCCCAAGCGCAGATGAGAGGAATCCGTCATCAGTAGCGCTGCCGGTATAGTTATATACATTAAGCACATTGGCCGTGTTCAATAAATTGGTTGCTTCCAGGTAAACCTGCAGCTGGCAAGGATGTCCTTTAATGGTAACGTGGAACATCTTATCGGCTTTGGCATCTATGCGTTGCTGCCATGGGAGGTATTCTCCGTTAACAGTTCCGATAAGCTGGATGCGGCTGGGCAAACCCTGGCCCTGTTGTGTAGGCGCGGCCCACTGTGTATATGGAGTTCCTGAACCGGCAGAAAAGTTAATGTTGAAACCTGCATTGGAAAGAACCTGAACTGTTTTTCCGCTTTTGGTTGTAAAGCTGGGCCCGTCATAGTTTGTACCGGAAGAGAAATGGAAGTCAAGATTTGCGGTGATAGTGTGGCGTTGGTCATAACTCAAAGCTGTCGGAATTTGTAAATTTGGTTCTCCCGAAGAAATAAGGTTAAATCCATCATTAGGGCCTGAACCTGTTCCGTTTGCAAACTGAAGGTTGTAACTGGCCCTGAATTTCACATCGCTCCAGTTTCCAAGCCTGCGGAGGTCATAGGATATGGCTAATCCTTTTACAGTTCCAAAAGAAATATTGCTATACGCTATGTAAGTAATAGGATATGCCTCTAAAAACCGGTATGGCTGAATTTCATCCCTGAATTCACGGTAGAATGCGGAGAAAGTCAGCGCCATGCTTTTAGCTTCGTTAAGCACCTGTGTAAAGCCCAATTCATAATCGGTGGTACGCTGAGGCGTTAAAGCGGGATTACTTAATAATCCTCCTGCGTAGCTTTGAATAAACAAATACTCGTTAGGTTGGAAAATATTAAAGCCAACACCCGGTGGCCTTTGCGATAAGATATCATAGTGTGCAAAGAAGTTTGCCTTATCGGTAATAGGGAATGAGAAAGCTAAACGAGGTAATACTTCCGTTTGAGGGGAATAGGAAGTAAAGGCGTTTGAGCTAAGTGTGGTCTGGGTATTATCCTTCAGTAATGGCTGAATACTACCCGAAGTAGTTGCCGTTGCAATTACCGTAGGATCGGACACTAAATTACCGCTCGCATCATACCAGTTATTGCCATTCCGGTAACCAACCACCGCAGATGGGCTTTGGCTATTATTTACATATACCACATAATCACTTCCAATGTTAGCAGGCACAACGGTTCCTTCCAGCGAAGGGACACTGCTTATTTCAGCCGCAGTTTTAGCCGGGAACAATAAGTAAGGGTCTTTTAATTGGTATTGGTTGGCATTGAATTGTTCTACCCGTACGCCTATGTCAAATACAATGGACTTAATATCAAAGTGGTCCTGAATGTACCCCGCCATATATATAGGACGGTAGGCTCCCATAGTGTAGGTTAAATTGCCGTTGGCATCTTTTTGGTTAAAAAAGTCATCAATAGAAGGGGTGGTTGTGAGTAAATTACCCTTATAATCATAACCGTAATAACTTATGCCTACCAAAGAATTTCCTTGATTCCAAAGGTCACCGGCGCTGAACATGCTTAAACCACCCCAACTTTGAAATTGAGCAGGACTATAATTATCCGGTTGTATCCATGCTGTTGGGCCAACGTGTAGTGCTTCCCTCAAACTCTTGTCGAACTGAGATTGGGCGCCGCTGTTTGGAAGGTAGTTATAATTATACGTATCGTAAGTGCCTGACTTAACCAGTATAGGGTTTAAAGTATCCAATGCATTTAGCTGGAAGTTTGCCAATTGGCGCATAAGGGTCCATAACAACGATGCATTAATATTGTAATTGCTAAGGGAATTCTGTTCATATTCAAAACCTACTTCAATAGAGTTATTGGCAATTTCAGCAGAAAAATCGGCAGAGAAACGGAAGTGATTGTTGTTCGATTCACCTACTCCACCATAAGCCCTGCCTACATTATACCACAATGAATATACGTTTCCGGGACGGTCACCATTCATTAAACCCAAATTACTTTGAACCGTAGTAAAATTATTAATCGTAGAAGCGCCTAATCCGTTATACACATCTGTTGTATAATTTGCTTCAATAGGATTGAGGGTTCCGGGTTTATAGGTAAGCAGGGAATCGGAATAGGATTGCATATAATATGCATTGCCTCTAGAACCATCTTTAAACTGGTATACAGGATTCCTGTATTGATAAAATTGCCCAACATAGCCATACTCGAAATAATTAGAACCAAAGTTACCGTTATCTACTATATTATTATGATGTGAATATTCCGCCTGTATGCTATAAAAGGCATTTTTTACAACGGCTGATTTTTCTTTGCTGGAAGGCGTAGAGAATTTTTGGGTGAGCCTTATAAATCCTTTGTAATCGGTAGTTTGGTCCAAAGGGTCTTCAGCTGAGTTGAACATTTGATAAACAGGAGGATTTAACCAGTCGTGCTGGGTTTGAAACGAGTAAGAACCGCCGACAGTAATTTTAACGTTATCGGAAAGGTGATAGTTTATTTTTCCGCTGAACTGCAAAATATTTTGTGCATTGTTCTGATGCCAGGCCTGTTGGTCAATTTGATTGGAAGTAATGTATTCTGCAGAACGTGTGAAACCGGCATTGGGATTAATGGTGAGAGGATTCGCTTCTATAGCCGCCAAATCGGTAGGATTAACAAAATAAGTTCCTCCGAATGTTGGGTTCTGGTCCCTTGTATAGGAGTATTCCCCGCCCAAAACAAAGTCCAGAATAATTTTCTTATTATGGGCGCTGTCTTTCTTGGACCAAATTGGGCCGCCTACTGCAAAGTTAGCATCGTTATAATGGAACGGATCAAATAAAGTGGAACTTAGTCCCTGAACGCTTCCAAAATAATGGTCGGCGCCCGACAAGGTATTTACTTCTACAATACCACCTGTTGCATCTCCATATTTTGCAGGGGTTCCGCCGGTAATAACTGCAATCTGGTCAATCATACTTGAAGGTATGCCTCCCAACCCTTGGTCTGCTGTTACTTTTTGTCCGTCAATAATATATTGTGTGGCATCTGCACGTCCGCCACGTATATTCAAATCGCCATTTCCAACATCTTTTGAATAAACACCGGGCACACTGGCTGCGATACCTACCAGACCGCCTCCTGAAGCACGGGAGTGAATATCTGCGCTATCTGCAATTCCACCCGTACGTGTATCGCGGGATACGAGAGGCACTCTATAGCTTATAACCGTTACTTTAATAGATGTATCAGCCACAGAAATCATTGGGATTTCAATATAGGCCATAACATCCTGGTTAACTTTTACCCCATTAATAAGGTAATCGTGGTATCCCACAAAAACGGCTCTAACATTGTAGGTTCCCGGGTCAAGCGGTTTCAGCTCGGCATATCCTTTTTCATCCGTCATGGTTCCGGCAACCTGGTTGGTTCCCTGTTCCACTACCACATTGGCAAACTGAACAGGTTGGTTGGTTACCTTATCGAACATGTGCACTTTAATACCGCTTGTTTGAGCTGCCAGTGCTCCGGTAATTAGTAGTGCTGCTGCGGAAATGCGTATCTTTCTGAACATAAAACGAGGTGTTTTGTTAATTTATGTTAATGCAAACGCACAAATGTAAAATTAATTTGGACAAACAAAAACATACTTGCTCAGTTACTATTTTATAAGGTTCCATTAATCGCCTTTTAACCAGTTGCTTATTCTGATTAAGAATAAAAAAAACTTTTTTTCCTGAAAAACTGTTTAAAATCATGCTTTTTTGTTATTCAAAATCGTAAAGTCATTCTTTTCCATTTCTCTTACAAGCCTTGTAAATCCAATCATTCATCTTATCTGGGACAAAGGTATATTGTAAAAATGATTTGCGCAGCCACAATTATTATATGG
>DATHOL010000387.1:0-2760 GCA_035484895.1 Bacteroidia bacterium
GGGGTGGAAAAAACAAAGCAGGATTTACTAATGTTGCGTGAAGCCCTTAAACAGCCTATTCCATTAGACAGGGTTTGCAATATGGCAAGGGCTAAAATGAACTACCAGACTAGAGTTCAACTATTACATTACTTATTTGGCATTGCGTATGCCGATGGTAATTTTTCATCGCCCGAGCAATCTGTTTTAAACAGGATAGCCATATACTTACGAATAAGCCCGACAGATTATAATGCCATAGCATCGATGTTTAGCGGCGTAAAAACCGCACCTGCTAATAACAGGATGTATGAAACATTAGGTGTGGAACGTAACGCTAACGAAGAGGAAATTAAAAAAGCCTATCGGCAAATGGCCTTGAAGTATCACCCTGACAGAGTTACCCATTTGGGCGAAGATGCCCGCAATGCTGCGGAAGAAAAGTTTAAAAAGATTCAGGAAGCTTATGAGGCCATTAAGAAGGATAAAGGGTTTTCATAGCGCCGAGGGTCGGCTGCCAATATTGGATAAATAGAGGTAGTGTAGTTATTACTCGGGTGTTAATCCCAATTCGTGGAAGCGGTGCATAATTTTTTCAAAGGTTGCAAGCGGTTCGGCATTATCCCAAATATAGCGCTGGAAAGCTATTCCTGCAAATCCTAATTCTTTCGCTTTTTCAATACTGTCTAAAGTAGCTCCGCCGCGCGCAATTACTTTGCCGGGGTATGTTGGTATTATTCTTTTTAAGGTGCCTGCATTAAAACTCGGGCGGTGTCCATGCGGATTGGTAAAGACAGGGGAAATCATTACATAGTCAAAATCTTTATATGTCGCATCGAGCGATGAAAGGCTTTTGCAGGATGTTCCCATTTCAAATTTTCCACGGCGAAGGCGTAGTTTTGCCTTTTCAAAGAAAAAACTGATTCTTTGATTCCGGCTTCTTTTTGAAACGTGGATGCCTTTAAGTTCAAAATGCATCATCAGGTTATGATGCGTATGGATAATGATTTTTTTTCGCTGCTCAGGTGTGAATTCGTTGAGGTATCGTTTTAAATTCTCTTCGTTGAGTTTGGGTTTACGAACATGCAGTGAAGGCAAACCCATGTCGAGCATTTTGCCTAAAATCTGGTGTTCGTTTTCTACATTTTTAGAGGACGTAATTACAATCAGCTTCATTTTTAGTCTTTTGCGGTGGCAATATACTTAGAACTTTGATGTACGGCGCTTACAATTTCCGAAATCAGTTCCGGCGATTGTTCTGCCACCGTTCCAATAACCAGCATATCGGCTCCTGCAATGCAAAGGTCGTAGGCGTTTTCCGCGTTTTTTATTCCTCCTCCAATAATAAGAGGTATGTTGATGTTTTTCTTTACTTCCCGGATCATTTTTTCGGAAACAGGCTTTAATGCCCCGCTTCCGGTATCCAGGTAAATAAGTTTTAAGCCAAGCATTTCACCAGCCAAAGCGGTGCAGGCTGCAATATCGCTTTTGCCGTATGGTATGGGCATAGTATTGCTCATATAAGCCGCCGAAGTACTGCTGCCTCCGTCAATAAGCAAATACCCGGTAGGGATTATTTCCAGGGATGTTTTTTTAAGGACGGGTGCGCTAAGAACATGTTTGCCTATCAGGTTATCGGGGTTGCGCCCTGAAATAAGAGACAGGAAAAGTATGCCATCGGCATGGGGGTCTATCTGGTCCGGTGAGCCCGGAAAGAGCACCAGGGGTATATCGGTAGTTTTTTTTATAGTTTCAACACAACGTTGCAAACTGCCTTTGGTAAGTATGCTGCCACCAACAAAGATATAATCGACTCCGGCCTCAATTCCATTGGTTAGTGCGGTAGTTGACTTGAACTTGTCAGGGTCAATGAGAAGAGCCAGTTTTTTCTTCCGGTTTTTTACTCCTTCAGTAATGGAGGTATATATGGTAGGCAATGTCACAGGCATAAATAATGTGCCAAAGTTATAAGTTTTTTTCAAAATCCTTATGAGGATAGTTGGTTTGAACCATCATAAAGTCCTTAATCCGCATATATTTCATGGTAACGGAAATACACCGGTCTTCCTTATATATATGCCCTTCAAGCGCACCTTGGGGGGATAATTGGAAAGGTTGCACTATTAATTCTTCATTAAAAGTAACGCCTCCATGGGCATATACTTTAAACATAACTTCTTTAGCCCCCCAAATAACAGTTAGCTGTTCTATGGAAGGGTTTGCCCCCAAATACATTTTTTCTTTTTCACTTAAAAAACGGTTGGCTATTTTAATAATGCGGGGATGCAGCATTTCAATATCTATGCCAGGTGTTTCATCAGGGTTCAAAGCTAGCGCGACCATTTTGCCGGAATGGCTGATGGATATTTTGTCGGGATGGTTTATTAAAAACGGCTTTCCTTTTTCATTATAGGTAATAGTAGGAGGGGAGGGGTAAAATTCTTTCAGCAAGGCTCTAACTGCAAGCCATTCCAACCGCCTTCCCGCGTTAGTTAGTAAGGAATAGGAAGCAGTATCCGTTTCATTCAGGCAGGCTATATCACGTAAGGTAAATTCATCCTCTTGTATTTCCCAAACTGCTGAACGTTGTTCGTTTTTGTCTTCTATTTTAAGAATTAAAGGCATAATGCAACAATATTAATACCATTTTACCTAACTTCGCACCGCTTTTTAAACAATTCAACATTTAAAATCTATAAAGATGAGTTCAACCACCCAGGAAAAAAAATTAGCCTATAAGGTAAAAGATATTAAACTGGCCGAATGGGGCCGCAAGGAAAT
>DATHOL010000388.1:0-7608 GCA_035484895.1 Bacteroidia bacterium
CTACCCAATGCGAAGCCATGACGATGGTCTGTGCCCAGGTTGTGGGCAACGATGCAGCCATTACCATTGGCGGCATGAATGGCCACTTTGAACTGAATGTATTTAAACCTGTAATCATATTCAATCTTCTGAACTCCGCCCGCCTTATTGGCGATGCCTGCAACTCCTTCAACGAACATTGTGCTGTTGGTATTGAACCCAACTATCCAGCTATTGAGAAGAATCTCGAGAATTCACTCATGCTGGTTACTGCGCTCAATACGCATATTGGCTATGAGAACGCCGCCAAAATAGCCAAGAAAGCCCATCATGAGAACAAGTCGCTGAGGCAGGCTGCTATTGAGTTGGGCCTACTCACCAATGAGCAATTTGACCAATGGGTGGTTCCGTCTAAGATGATTGGGTCGTTATAGTTAATTATTTGGGCATGCCCCCAAGCTCCGCAAGGGGTCGGGCTTTCCGCTACAAGTCCTCGCTTTGCTGCGGGCTTTCCACTTCAATCCCTCATGCGGCGATTGGAACTTTTTTTGCGTTTATTTTGAATGTTTATATGTCGCTATATGTCTCACTTTTGGCTGTTTTAGAAAATGGGGAAAACAAGAAAATGGTTCATAATATGTTCATTTTCTTCGGAGTACTTATATGTCGCACAGAGTTCATAAATAATTAGAATTTAGCTATAAATATAATTTATAGTAAATGCCTCATAAATGCAATACACGTGAGGTTATTGACTTTTTGTAAAACCACTTTTTTAGATTGTATCTTGCAATAAATTTCAGATAAAATGAGCAAGAATAGTGCAATGGAAACAGCCATGCAGAAGAAAGCAATGATTGATGCGCTCGAGGCTAATTTCGGAAGTGTTACCAAGTCAGCTAAAGAAGTTAAAATTGACCCGCGCACACATTACCGCTGGCTTAGGGAAGACCGCGAATATGCTGAGCTGGCAGAAGACATGCGTGACATTTCTTTCCGGAAAGTGAAGGATACCTTATTTCAGAAAGCGCTCACTATGATAGAAAAAGGCGATGCTTCGGTGCTGAATAAAATGCTGACCATTTATTTTAAAAATGTGCCGGAAGAAATGAAAATTGCTGCCCGAAACCATAACGTACTACCAAAGGTTTCCATTAAATGGGTAAGCACCCCGCAAGACCCGAGAAGAGAAGGGTATGTGAAGCCGGAATAACAGGGGATAAAGTAATAACAGGAAATAGTTTTACATTTGGCATATTTTGAGTTTATAAATAATGCCTAGTCTTTACGACATATCGAAATGGAATTTCAATTGGTGGTATAACACTGGTGGAACAAGGAGTAAGAAATTCGTTCAAAACCCGGTGGATGGTAAATTTTATTATTTCAAACAATCCTTTAAAAGTGAAGGCAGAGATTATTTTTTTGAATTTTGGTCTGAAATAATTGCCACAGAAATTGGACAACTACTTGGCTTTAATATCTTGAGATACGATATTGCAATTGATGGAGAAGTTATGGGGTGCATTTCAGAATCCATGATTTCGGCTGATGAGACACTTACAGAAGGAGGTCAGTATTTACGGGCTTATGATATTAAGTTTGATCCGCAAGTTAAAGATGGTCGCAGGTTATATTCTTTTCAATTGATTGAAGATGCTTTGGACGAATTTGAATTATCCGACTATGTAAATAATATAATTGAGGTTATTGTCTTTGACAGTATTATAGGAAATGGCGACCGACATCAGGAAAATTGGGCATTTATTAATAATCAAACTCTTTTTAATAAAGGTTTTGGGGAAATTGAAAGGATAGTTAAAACAGGTGAGCATAAAAATATGCCCAAACTGTTTCAGAAGCTTATTGAGATAGTATTTGATATCAAGAAAAAGCAGGTTAAACCTGAAGCACAAAGTGCTGTTTTACGTCTACAAAAACCTAAGTCTTTTGCACCTATTTTTGACAATGGGAGCAGTTTGGGTAGGGAATTGGTGGATGAAAAAGTAAGCAGAATGCTTAAAAATGAAGAAGAATTAGATGCTTATATTAACCGAGGTGTGGCTGAAATATATTGGAGATTAAGCATAAGAGAATTATTAGAAGGTATTAATGCAGATATTGAAACTAATAAGAATAAATTAACACATTTTGAACTAATCAAAAGATTATTAGGGTCATCTTATGCAGAGATAACTGAAAAGATAATTAGAAGGGTAGTTGAGAAGTACGATAGTCTGAAAATTGAAGAGATAGTGATGAATATTGATTTACTTGTTCCTCAGGGGAAATATGAGAGGTACAAATTACCTGAAAACAGAAAATTCTTAATTGTAAAATTGGTAACTTTGCGCATAGAAAGATTAAAAGCCTTGCTAAATGGATGACTTCGAAAAGATATACCTGAGTTGGAGACCTGGACAAGGTAAACGTAGACATATCGTTGGGGTTTTAGAACATCATCATGATGATAAGTTTACTTTTGATTATGATAAAAAGGGTATTGAAGAAGCAATAAAAGAAGGCTTTTCGCCATACACTGAATTTGCGGATACCCAAAAGACATATAATGGCAATGTGCTTGATGTTTTCGCTCAGCGATTAATGAAACCAGAAAGAAGTGATGTGCAAACCTTTTATAACTTTTGGGAAATTGAGCCTCAATTTATTAATGATAAGTTTTATTTATTGGGACATACCCAAGGGCTATTACCTACTGATAATTTCGAGTTTCTTGCTGAATATAAGCCTGTAACAGGATTACATTTTTTAACTGACCTTGCTAGAGTTGCAGAACGTGAATTGATTTCAAATAGCGTAATGCAAGGTGATAAACTTCGTTATAGATTGGACAAGAATAACCAGTATTATTCATACGCAGTCAAGGTTTATAAAGGTGATATAGAGTTAGGTTTTATTAAGAAAATCCATTCTAAAATATTTTACGAAGTCGGAGAAAAGAAATTAAATCTGACAGTAAAAGCTATTGACCAAAATGGAATTATTAAAAGAATCTTTGTAAAGGTTTCTGTGTAATAAAGTTTAGTTCTTTAAGAAAGCCCTTATTATCGGAAACTCCTTTTCCGGTTCTTCTACCATAGGGTTGTGGCCGGAGTGTTCAAACATTACAAACTGCGCCTGCGGGCAATATTGTTTATACATGACAGCCCATTTAGGTACCGAAACCCGGTCGTAGCGGCCGGCGACAATAAGTACGGGCATTTTCAGGTTTTTCAATTCTTTGGTAACATCAAATTTGGCAATGTCGTTGCCTACTACAAAGTCTCCATCGGGGCCGACTAACTGGTAATAGAGTTTCAGATTAAAACGGTTTGGATAACTTGGGTCCAGCCCATGCAGGAAGTTGGTAGGATTGTAAGCATACAGGAAACCATAAGGCACATTGCCATATTCTGTATAAAATGCTTTGTCGCTGGAGATGAGTCCGTGTTTGCGCATGTGCATCAGCGAATCCCATATTTCAGGGTAGTTCTCCATAATTTCGTGGTTGGAATTATCATCGTTTTCCTGCCACATTTTCCCGCTGAAAAAGCCATCTGCAATAATGAGGTGCTTTATATGGTCGCCATATTTGATGGCATAAAGCTGCGCTACCACGCTACCATAGCTGTGCCCAAGGATGTTTATTTTATCGTATCCCAGCGCCTTGCGGATGCCTTCAATATCTTCTACATCGCGGCTGATGGTATATTCTTTCACATTTTTGGCGGTATCTGATTTACCGCGCCCGAAGTTGTCAACAAAAACAAGGGTACATGAATCCTGCAACCTGTCGAAGCTATGCAAACCTACATGCGAACCGCCCGGGCCGCCGGAAATAAGAAACAAAGGGTCGCCGGTGCCGACTGTCTCTACCCAGAGTTTGGTTCCATTAACTTCTACATATTTCCCCTCGGGGTGAACGAATGGCGCTGATTGAGCTGAAAGCGAAGAACTAAGAGCTAAGAGTGAAAAGGCAACAAGTAATTTTTTACTCATAAAACTATTTGTTCTTTTAACAGGATTCGTGAGCGCTTCGCGGTTCATAAGCATAGATTTGAAATTCAAAGGTAAGGGAATAATTGAAAGTTAAGATTCCTCCCTTCGCTTTGCTCCGTTTGGAATGACAACTTTGGGGTGTTGGGGGAGGCATGGCGCGGGCTTTGCCCGCGCCATGCCTCCCTTTCCAGAAAATAATGCTATTGTCCTTCCGAGTGAAGCGAGGAATCTCTTTTTACTTCAAAAATAAGAAGGCTTTTACAGATTTTATTCTGTAAAAGCCTTTTATAATTGCCGGTCGGGCTCCGACTCAATGGCTGCTTATATAATCGTTCAATTCTTTGGAGGAATTGTCGAATTCAAAAGCATCATTCACTTTAAAATAATTGGCTTTATCGGTACAGTGAGCATATGCATATTTTGCAAAATCGAGTTTAGAGTTTTCAAAGGTGAACAGTTTCATAATTCCCCTGATTTGTTCGGCCGACATGCAATTAGAGCCATCAATTTGTTTGGCAACGGTTAGCTTGGTATCCTCAAAATCTTTGGATGCTATACTGCTTTTAGCGTTTACGTAATCGTCGTGTGGCATGGGGTATGTGCAACCTGTTGAAGCAGGTGGTGCCGGTGGAGGAGGTGGGGGAGGTGGTGGAGGTGCCGGGTCTTGCATAGGTGGTTGAGTTTGCTGCATTCCTCCATCAGTGGTAGTTGTAGTAGTGGTTGTAACAGTTGTTTGCTGCACACCGCCCATATTCATTCCCACGTTATTTCCATTAACACTCATAGTTACACTACCGGGCATTCCGCCATTGGTAGTAGTGGTAGTTGTAGTTTGCTGCACTACTGTATTCGACTTTTCTGCAGTCGGCGGCGGAGTCTCACTATACCTCATTACGTTCTGATCGGGTGCAGGTGGCGGTGCTTGCGGTATGGCTACTATACTGTTAATGCGAAGCACATGCTCACCATCTTTTTTTATAACCACATTATAGGTTTCTTCCGAGCCGTTATCCTGGAAATAAGCATTCTTGGTAATGGTCGGGATTATGGAATCCTTAAACATTACGGTAACCTTGACAGGATTGCCTGTAAGCCCGGTAATTTTTACATTGGTTTGTGGCGTGGCATTTTGCTGCACACCGTTTACAATGGCGTAAAAAGGTTCGCCTTGCTGGTCGAATATTACCAGGTTGTTGGTTTGTGCTTTTATCTGCCAGGCAGATAACAAAACGGTTGCACCCAGAAAGAATTTGGTTTTCATAAGAGGGGTTGAATATTAATTAATGGCTGCCAATATAATCGTTCAATTCTTTAGAGGAATTGTCGAATTCAAATGCATCATTCACTTTAAAATAATTGCCTTTGTCGGAGCAATGACTGTATGCAGATTTTGCAAAGTCAAGCTTGGAATTTTCAAAGGTGAACAGTTTCATAATTCCCCTGATTTGTTCTGCTGACATGCAATTTGAGCTATTAACCTGTTTGGCAAGTGTTAACTTGGTATCTTCAAAATCTTTTGCTGCAATGCTGCTCTTTGCACTTTCGTAATCATCGTGCGGCATAGGGTAGCTGCATCCGCTATTTGATGGGGGAGGCGGAGCTTGCTGCTGGGGTGGTGGAGGGGCTTGCTGGGTTTGGTCACCGGTACTAGTGGTGGTTGTAGTGGTAGTAACAGTAGTTTGCTGGGTAGTAACACCAGTTCCGCCAATGGTCATGTTAATGGTTGCACCCGGCATCGTGGTGGTTTGCTGCGTGGTGGTTTCTGTTTGGCAAATACCGATTGCCGGTGTGAGTAAACAAGCGAGGTACAAAATCCTTTTCATTTTTTGTTGGTTTAATGGTTAAAACTGCGTCAAAATTATTTCAGGGGGGTGAAGGCTTCATGAAGCCAATATTCATTTAATAAATTTTAACATTTAATAAACGCACTAAAACTGAAGGTAGAATTTGCTGCAATCTTTATACTTTATTTATACAATAGGCGCAAATGTAAAATAAAAAGGCTTGAATCAGAGTGATTGTAGTCGGTGAAATCCCAGGATTGGATTAAAGCACAAAAGAGTCAATACTTTCCAAGCCGCATATTAATCTCAATTTAATTCAACATTACTCTAACGAATTAACGTAAATGCGGATTTTATCTTTATAGGCCGCATCCTTAAAGGAATCGCCGGCATGGCTGTAATTATTCTGGTCGTATATATGCGGATAAACCACTTTGAAAAACTCAAACCTGTTTTCATCTGTTTTTAAAAGTTTTAATATGTTTTTAACTTGCTCAACAGAATAGCAATGTGCAGTTGCTTCCTTTTTAGCAATTACAATTACATTATCGACATCCGTTTCATCGCTAACTGTTTTATTAACCGTTTTAAATTCCTCGTCGGGCATGGCGCTTGGGCAACCTTTTGGCCCATAATACGGGGCCGTAGCAGGTGTGCCTGTGTTTGTAGTAGTGGCCGTTTCCGTTTTGGTTTGAGCAGATAAAGTTAAGAGCGAAGAACTAAAAGCTAAGAATAAAATGGCAAGTGTCTTTTTCATGGAATATTATTTGGAAGCGAAAGTATAATAACGCTGTAACAGCTATAAGCTATATGCTATAAGCTATACGTGAAATAACTTAAATTTAATACAGGGGCCTTCCTGCTAATGATAGGCTAATTTTTAGGAAATATTCGGTTAATATTTTGGACTTTCGGAATAAAAACCTTAACATTTTAAAAATATTATATTTGTACCATAAATTAAACAACATGAAAAAAACGACTTTAGTAATTGCCGCTTGCCTGATGGGTATAGCAGCGTTGAAAGCCCAGATTACGCTGAACACCGCCGATTTTCCGGCCGTGGGCGATAAATTTGTAGTGGTAAATGATTCCAACACTACCTATAAGCAGGGCGCTGCGGGTATCAGTGTTACATGGAATTTCAGTTACCTGGCGGATACTATTACTTCTATAGATACCATTAAATGCGTAACTCCATCCTCCACCTTATATTCCGCTTTTTTCCCGGGCTCCAATGTGGCATTGGAATACAGCACAGGTAATTTGGATGACGCATTTATTAATAATACCAGCAGCAGTATGCTCCTTGATGGGGTTGTTGAGAATATTAATTCGCACCCTGTGCCTCTTGTATACCGACCCAATGCTCAGGAACTGTATACCTTTCCAGGTAATTATACCAGCCCTTGGGGCAGCATGTTCGGCTATCGATTACAAGTACCCATACGAGATTCTGTTTTTGATTCCGTACGCGTGCTTTCGTTTGTTCGCGATACCAATTATATTGATGCTTTCGGCAATTGCAAAACACCATTGGGAACATACAACACTTTAAGGCGCTGGGAGGTTCAGCAAACGTTGGACAGCACATTTTTATATGATACTGCTACATCTAAATGGGTATATTTAAGGAGAAGTATTACTTCCGATACTTCTTATCAATGGGCAGCTAATGGATTGGGATTTCCACTTCTTTCCATGCAAATAAAAAATGGACATGCTAAAGTGGCCAGTTGGCTGAAAAAAACCAGTGTTACCGGTATTGATGAAATTACCGGCAAAGCAGGTTCGCAGGTATATCCTAACCCTGCTAACACAGTGCTGAATATTAAATTGGTTTCCT
>DATHOL010000389.1:0-2383 GCA_035484895.1 Bacteroidia bacterium
ATAGCGATGCGTGGAATAAGAACCGGATAAAATTAACTGCCAGTTATTTTTTCAATAATGCTGTAAATACAAATACTACTGCTACTACTACAGCATACACCAACGGAGCTGAAAACAGCAATATTTATGACCAAAATTCCAATTCGGGAAGCACTAATTACAATAGCCGCATCAACAGCAGGCTGGAATGGAATGTAGATACCAACAACGCGATTTATGTAATATTAAAAGGCAGCATACAGCAAACACATGCTTCGGCGGATGCCAATGAAACAGATTTTCTGAGTGACATGATTCAGAGTTTATCCAATACCAATAGTTCATCGGGTAGCCGCGGATATGATTACTCAGGTAACATTTTATATATGCATAAATTCCATAAGCGCTTACGCACTATTTCATGGAATGTAAGTTTTGACGATAACAATAAAAATACACCCGGCGGACTTATGGCGTTCGATCAATATTATGTCTATGATACTGCTTCAACTAATATAAAAACTACGCTGATTAACCAGCAATATAGCCAAACCACAACCGGGTACACGCTATCCTCAAGTTTGTCATATACAGAGCCCTTGGATAGTAACAGCCTGTTACAATTTAACTATAATCCTTCGGTGAATATCAGTAACACCAACAAGCGAACCTATAATTTTGATTCCGGTTCAGAATGGTACACGCTGCCAGATACAGCACTTTCCAGCCAATATGAAAACACATACATTACCAATTCGGTTGGAATTAGCTACCGTCTCAATCACGGGAAGAAATATTATTTAATGGCGAGTATTAATCCGCAATATGCCACGCTTACTTCCCAGGAACAATACCCGCTGAACGGCTTGCCGGCTGTGCAACGCAACTATATAAGCGTACTGCCGCGCATCATTTTTAATTACAAGTTTTCACAAAGTAAAAACCTGCGATTGATGTATCGCAGCAATGTTACACCACCTACTATTTCTCAATTGCAAAATGTGGTAAATAACACAAACCCACTCTTGCTAAATACGGGCAACCCGCAACTGAAAGAAGATTTTGAACAAAGCCTGATAGCCCGCTACGGATCTACCAATAGTAGTAAGGCAACTACATTTTTAGTGTATATGTATGCCAATTATATTCAGAATTATATTGGCAATGCATCCTTTATTCCGTTGGGCGATTCTGTGCTTTCAAACGGGACAACATTGTATAAAGGCTCGCAACTTTCCATGCCTGTAAATCTGCAGGGCTACTGGAACGGAAAAGCCTTTATTACCTATGGCTGGTTAATCCGCAAATTGAAAGTGAACCTCAATTTGAATTCCGGATTTGTATATACCCATACGCCGGCATTAATAAACGATGTGGCTAATTACTCATCCAATTATACTTATAGCGAAGGATTAGTTTTGAGCAGTAATATCAGCGAGAATGTGGACTATACTTTATCGTATACTGGAAACTATAGCACCGTATCAAACACCCTGCAAAACCAGGAGAATGGAAACTACTATACCGGAGTTGCCATGGGGAAAATAAATTTGATATTTTTCAAAGGATTGATTGTAAACACCAGCCTTAGTGAAACATCATATTCCGGTTTGGCGCAAACATACAACCAGGCTATTTTTTTATGGAACGGTTCCATCGGGTATAAATTTTTGAAGGATAAAATGTTGCAGGTTTCCATTAGTGCGAATGATATTCTCAATCAAAATACCAGCATTACCCGCACTGTTACCGATACCTACATACAGGACAGTCAAACGATAGTATTAAGGCGTTATTTTATGCTGAACCTGCAACTGAATATCCGGAATTACAAAACAAAAGTGGTGCCTCCGGCGGATGCTAAAGCGGCGGGGAATAAGGGGTAGGCTTGTACATATGAGGCTTTAATCGGGTTTATAAAAGGGCTAAAGCCCTATAAAAGACAGGGATATTATTCGTCACCCCACCATAAATGGTGGGGCTAATGAATGATATCCATTCAAATAATGTTCATTCATTAGCCACGGCTTTTAAGCCGTGGATTGGAATATTCCCTCAAATTTATGGGCTTTAGACCAAAACTGATATTCATAAAATTTCTTAAATTTGAGTATGCACTTTTTGCGATTTAAAAATCATCCCATGAAAGACATTACCAAAAAATATACCAACGGAGAAGTAACCATAGTCTGGAAACCTGCGATGTGCAAGCATTCAACGGTATGCTGGAAGGCAGAAACAGGTTTGCCTGAAGTTTTCAATCCTGCCAAGCATCCATGGATTACGCCTGAAGGCGCAACAACCGATAATATTATTGTGCAGGTAAAGAGATGCCCGAGCGGTGCTTTGAGCTATTTTATGAATAGGGACGAAGAGAAGAAAGACTGATTTTATAAGTAATCAA
>DATHOL010000390.1:0-3103 GCA_035484895.1 Bacteroidia bacterium
TACCAAACCAGCCAATCATGGCTGCACCAATAGCGGAAGTGATATGATCATACCCCGGTGCAATATCGGTTGTCAGCGGGCCTAATGTATAAAATGGTGCTTCCCCGCAAACTGCTAATTGCTTATCCATATTTTCTTTTATCATATGCATCGGTACGTGTCCCGGGCCTTCAATCATGGTCTGTACTTCGTGCTTCCAGGCAATTTTGGTTAGTTCTCCTAATGTTTCTAATTCTGCAAATTGGGCTGCGTCATTTGCATCGGCAATACTACCCGGACGCAATCCATCACCCAAAGAAAAAGACACATCGTATGCTTTCATTATCTCGCATATTTCTTCAAAATGTGTGTAGAGAAAACTTTCTTTATGATGGGCCAAACACCATTTAGCCATAATACTTCCACCACGGGAAACTATGCCGGTAGTACGTTTCGCGGTAAGCGGAACATAACGTAATAACACTCCGGCATGAATTGTGAAATAATCAACGCCCTGCTCTGCCTGTTCAATTAAAGTATCACGGAAAATTTCCCAATTGAGCTCTTCGGCTTTACCACCAACCTTTTCCAATGCCTGATATATAGGTACAGTTCCAATCGGCACAGGACTGTTGCGAATGATCCATTCGCGCGTTTCATGGATATTTTTTCCTGTAGATAGATCCATTATAGTATCACCACCCCAACGGAAACTCCATACTGCTTTTTCAACCTCTTCCGCAATGCTGGAAGTAACCGCAGAGTTACCGATATTGGTATTTATCTTCACCAAAAAGTTACGCCCAATAATCATTGGTTCACTTTCCGGGTGATTGATATTGGCAGGAATGATAGCTCTTCCCCGGGCTACTTCTTCACGTACAAACTCAGGACTAACTGGGCCTTTGTGAGGCACAGCACCAAAATTTTGCCCCGGATGTTGTTTCCAGGAAACATCATTCTTATTATACAATTCTTCTAACCGTTGGTTTTCGCGAATAGCTATATATTCCATTTCGGGAGTGATAATCCCTTTTAATGCATAATGCATTTGTGATACATTTTGCCCCGGTTTAGCTTTAAAAGGCTTATAAATATTCGGGAAACGAATAGCATCCAGAGTTGCATCTGCAAGCCTTTTTCTTCCATATTCAGAAGAACAACTTTCAAGTTCATTCACATCTTTGCGGTCTTTAATCCACTGTTCACGGATACGCGGGATACCTTTATAAATATCGACATTGGCGGTTGGATCCGTAAAAGGACCGCTGGTATCATATACAGTTACCGAAGGATTAGGTATAGAGTTCCCGTTGCCTGAAACATGCGTATCGCTAAGGCTTATTTCACGCATAGCCACTTTAATATTGTGTAATTTTCCGGCCACAAATATTTTTTTGGAAGCAGGAAGTGGCTTTGTAGTTGGCAAAGTTTCATTGGTTGGTGTTTGTTCTTTTTTCATAGAATTAATTTTAACCGCCTTGTGTGGCGCGGATTATAGTTATGGTATCGTTTTCATTCAGATTATACGTACTCCAGATTGCTCTCGGTATAATGGTATCATTAACAGCTACTGCCAGACCCTTTATATCATTTACGCCTGAATTAGAAAGTGCCAGCTCCAGCGTTGAAACATTCAATTCAATGGGAGTATCATTCATGATTATCTTCATAGCAAATAATAAAACTTTAAGGGAGGAGCCGGGCAGAAATTGTTCTCATTTATCCCTTCGCAGGCATTATCCTGTGCAGGTTGTGAGGGTATAATCTCAGTCCGTTTTTCACGAACACCCCTTAATGCTACGCAAAGATATACAAAATTAACTATGAACTATAAGTGATAAACTATGAACATTATATCATATTATCCATCAATATTTTATACTCCAAAAAAAGTGTTTTCATATAGGCTTCGCAATAGAATTGTATATGAAAAAGAGACGAAGGCGCTAACCAAGTTGCAATTGGATTATTTATGGAGGTTAACATACCGGCAATAAACCAAGGGAAGTCAGTATCCAAAGGTATTTCAAGTTTTTCAATGTTTTTAGTTTCACCAAGCCACATCAAAGAAGTATTAAGAATAACCTTCTCCACAGGATGATTGCTTTCGGATAATTTTTGACGGATATCCGATATTAGTTTTGTCTTTAATTCTAACAGGCCGGAATTATCAGTAATTGTAAGTAATCTTGATACATGGTAAAGAATGATAGATGTTTTCGGATAATACGGGGCCACTCTGAATGCTTGCTTTTTATGTTCATCCTTATTAATAACAGAGCAAATGAATTTGATGCTATCAAGGTCGTATTCATTTAAAGTTGTTTTGCTTTCAAACAGCAGATATAACAGATTTGCCGTTACGCATACATCAATTTCTATGGGAATATATTTTCCAAACCAGGTAGAATAAAGTTTAAGGTTGCGATACTCTGGCAAGGTATTCCTTGAAATACTTACCGGAAGCTTCGCATGATACAATAATTTATTTTTAAGATGAGTTATGTCATCCATAGAATATCCTTTTGCCAGGTATACAAGGGCAGTACAATCTGCATCATCTGCAAGGCGCAAAAAATCAAATTTTGAAAACATATTTCCGTTTGGGAAATGTGCATTTTTTTCAAGCCTCCAAAAATTATAAGTGTGCTCGCCTTTTCTGTTTTTATAGCGCGGAAAGGCTTTCATTGCTTCTTGTTTTATATCCTCTGCAATCTTCCATTCATTCTCTGAAAAATACTTACATAGCCTTTGAAGGGTGAATACAATTAGCGCGGTAAAGAAGGAATTATCATCCTGATTGCTGCGGCCTGTTAATACATGCCTCCTTTGGGACGGAAATATTCCTTCAGGATAAATTTTAGTATCACCTTTAGATTGTAGGGCCTTTATGTCAGATAGTAGGTGTAGCATCCCTAAGTATTGCGGGACGAAAATAGGAGAAAATGCGGAATCCGTATTTTATGAATGCTTGTACAAAAAAAAGGAGGAAATTGCTTTCCTCCTTTTTGTATCTGTGCTGATTAAAAGTTTTACTGTGTTTTAATCACTTTCTTATCAGTTACCAGCGTACCGTCTTTATCCCTGATACGGATGAGATAAATACCGTTAGGCTGGTTTG
>DATHOL010000391.1:0-2072 GCA_035484895.1 Bacteroidia bacterium
AATGCAATAGGCAGATCCATCGTGGTATTCTGAAATTTTTCTGATGCCAGCATACTGCGCATCGCCACCGTTTCTTTATTCCGGTTAGGCACTTCAATGCCAATGGTGCCTTTGCCCGGTATGGGCGCAATAATACGGATGCCGAGCGCAGCTAGGCTGAGCGCAATATCGTCTTCCAGGTTTTTAATTTTGGAGATACGTGTGCCGTCCTGCGGAACAATTTCATAGAGTGTTACCGTTGGTCCCGGTGTGGCTTTTATCTTTTTAATTTCAATACCATAATGCCTCAGGGTAGAAACAATACGGTCTTTGTTAGCAGTTAATTCTTCGGCATCAATAATCACCTCATCTTTCCCAAAGTCGGGTAATAGACTAATAGGCGGAAACTTATACGATGACAAATCCAAGGTAGAATCGTATGGTGAGTCTGATATTTTGGGCTCACCAGTTTCATCGGGAATAATAACTTCCGGCGTTTTCTCAATAGTAAATTCAAGTGCATCTGCTTTTTTTACTTCTTCCTTTTCCTTCTTTGCTTCTTTTAAAACGGGGCTTTCAACGGCAAACTCAATGGTATTGAAAGATTCTATTTTTTCCTCCGGTTCAACCAATGTATTTTTCGGAACTTCAACAGGTTTTACTGCCTCAGGGCTTGGTTGCGTTTCCTGATCTACTTTTTCTTCATCTATTTCCTCTTCTGTTTTTGGGGTTTTAGCAGCAAATTTAAAGGTCATTAAATTATTCACCACCAGGAAAACCAATCCCACAAATGACAATGCGATTACAGTACCTGATTTGCCAATCAGGGTAATCATTTTGTCGGAACAAAGCAATCCTACTTCGCCGCCCACAAACAAATGGTCGGTATGAAAAACAAAGCCCAGGCAAACCGAAACCCAGATTATAAAAAAGAGCGTAATGCGAAAAGTTTTACCCAACGGAAGCAGCGAACGGCTGGTAAGAAGTTTTACCCCTGTCAGAAAAAACAATAACGAAAACCCGAATGAAGCTACCCCAAAGCCGCTATTAATAAAGAAATCGGAAAGTTTGGCGCCTACAAATCCAAGCCAGTTGGCCATCTTTTCAGGACGGGCAGAGCTGCTGATGGTGGCATCATCCAGTTGCCAGGTAAATAAAAAGGATGTGAAAGCAAGCAGAATACAAAATGAAAATAAAATCAGGAATAGGCCACTGATGGGAGCTACTTTCCATTTAACCATATTCGCTTTCAGGCCTGCAAATAAAGGTTTCCGAACCCTATCGGGAGAAGACGATGGTTTCACCTTAGCCTTTTTTGCGGGTTCCGGTTTTACATCCTCAATTTGATTTTTAGATTCTTCTGCAGGCTTTTTATAACGCTTGGGCATTCCTTATCCATTTTAATAATCCACCAAAAATATATACTAAGCGTCTTGAAAATAGGAACAGCTACATGTATTTATACACGTAGCTGTGTGAAAAAGTGCTGGAAGTAGATTATTGTTTTTAATTGCCAGTCCGGCCCCGACCCTATTTAATCAGGTTTATGCTACCCGTATAAGAATGCTTGATATTCTTACTGTCGTAAACAGTAATTAAGTACACATAAGTATCTTCCTGGCATATTGTACCGTTACCATTTACAGCTCCGTTCCATCCGTTATTAATGTCAGTACTATGGAATAATTGCATTCCCCAACGGTCGAAAATGTACATTTCAAACGATTTAATATCATTTCCTTTAGGCATGAAAATATCATTTCTACCGTTTCCATTTGGTGTAAAGCCAGATGGAATGTAAAGCGCATAAATCGGGTCAATCACCAAACAGTTTTTAAGGGAATCAACGCAACCATGTATATTAGTTACAACCAAATCACCGCAATATGTGCCGCTATCCTGGTATGTATGGCTTGCATTTTGCGAATAACTTACTGAATCTGTGGCATCGCCAAAACTCCATGACCAGGCTGCTATGCCATAGGCATCGGTAGAATTATCGGTAAACTGAATGGTGGGTTGCAACATGCTTGCAGGCTGCGGAGACATGCTGAAACCGGGATTCGGATGGCTATATACTGTTACATAGTTAT
>DATHOL010000392.1:0-3218 GCA_035484895.1 Bacteroidia bacterium
CAAGCCACCGCAACCTACTGCAAAAAAACAGATTGAAAAAGATTGGTAAAAATGCGTAACCCGAAAATTAACATATTCATTGCGATTTTTCTTTTCTGCGGAGGATTTCATTCTATTCTGTCAGCTCAAACGCTTACCGCAGAAACCGAATCCACACAAGTTTCCGTGGGGCAGCAATTCCAGGTAGAGTATTCCATTAATGCTGCAGGTTCAGGTTTCACGCCTCCTCCGTTTACAGGATTTATGGCCCAGGGGCCTATGACAGGCCAAAGCACCCAAATGAACCTTACGACGGGAAGTTCTATAACTACCCTGACATTTTCGTATATTCTTGTACCACAATCTGAAGGTACTTTCACAATCAGTCCGGCTTCCATTAAATGCGGGGGAAAAACAATTACGTCTAATTCACTTACCATAAAAGTAGTTAAGGGTGCGGCGGGAGCAACAGCCCAGGCAGGAGGACAGCAGAACCAGCCAGGGAATGCTGCACCTGCTGAAATCACAGGCAAAAACACTAATCTCTTTATTCGTATTGTTCCGAGCAAAGCAAAAGCATATGAAGGCGAATCCGTTACTGCAACAATCAAAATTTATACGCGCCTGAATATTGAATCGATACAGGAGACAGATGCTCCTGATTTTTCAGGGTTTTATACCGAAGATATCACTCAGAACAACCACGGACAGTTATCTGCTACTAACGAAACAGTAGATGGAGTGCCTTATAAAGTGGCTATTTTCCAGCAAAAAATTCTATTCCCGCAACGTACCGGAAAAATAAAAATAAACCCTGTAACTATGCAGTGCATAGTGGATGAACAGGTAAAGTCAAAAAATTATTTCGACCAGTTTTTTGGCGGCTCTTACAAAAGAGTGCCCTATTCTGTAAAAAGCGACCCTTTAACAATCGAGGTTATGCCCCTGCCCAAAACAGAAAAGAATTTTTCAGGCGCGGTTGGAGAATTTACCCTAAAAGGAATCATCGATAAAAAGAAAGTAAAAGCCAACGAAGCGCTTAATCTTACACTTACGGTTACCGGCGAAGGAAACCTGAAACTGATTGATACTTTGCCTTTGCAATTCCCGAGTGACTTTGACCATTACGATCCGAAAATATCCGACCATTTTTCTGTAACATCTGCAGGCGTGTCGGGCTCACGGACATTTAACTACCTGATCATTCCACGCCATCCGGGCAACTATAAAATACCGCCTGTAGATTTTACCTACTTCAATACCAAGAAGAAAGAATATGTGAGCTTATCAACTCCTGAAATGGAGTTGGAAATTGCGAAAGGAGATAATAATTCATCTTCTTCTGTAACCGTGTCGGGGCCGGTAGAAAAAGAAGACGTAAAAACGTTAGGCTCCGATATACGGTACATACATTCCGGCCATGAAGCATATTATCACACCGATAATTTTTTCCTTTATTCCGCCCCGTTTTTTGCAGGCCTCTTTGCCCCGATACTTGCATTCATAGGTTTTGTAATTGGAAGAAGGAGGTATGTTGAATTGCACAAGGATACTGTCGCACTAAAGAAAAGAGGTGCCACACGCATGGCAAAGAAGAGGCTGAAAATTGCACACCAAAATATCGCCTCTGCTAATAAAGAGGTATTTTATGCTGAATTACTTAATGCACTCAACGGATACTTTAGTGATAAGTTTACCATTCCTCTTGCTGATTTGTCGAGGGATAGGATAACGGAAAACCTTACTCAAAAAAATGCAAAACCCGAAACGCAGCAAATGGTAAATAAAATTTTGGATGATTGCGAATTTGCCAGATATGCCCCGGCTTCGGTAGCCGGAAATCTCGGGGAGGTTTATGCATCAGCAGTGAAACTAATAACATTATTGGAAGATGAAATTGCGTAATTCAATCATACTATCATTCGCATTTTTGTTCTGCCTGGTGGCAAGCTCAACTAAGTTGTTTGCATATACCGGCGATTACCTTTTACTGGACAGCGCAAATACCAACTACAATAAAGCCAATTACGCAAAAGCAGTTACCTTTTATCAAGGTTTTTTAAAGGAAGGAATAGAATCGGCACAAGCCTGTTATAATTTGGGAAATTGCTATTACAAAATGAATGAATTCCCAAAAGCAATTCTTTATTACGAAAAGGCGGAAAAGCTTGCTCCTGCTGATGCCGACATACAATTTAACCTGCAACTTGCAAACCAAAAAATAGTTGATAAAGTGCCCTCAGATACTCCTTTATTTATTTTTAGCGGATGGAAGAAGTTTGAAAATAGCCGCACAGAAAAAGAATGGGCAATTATTTTTATTTTTATTTTATGTTTCAGCCTGTTGCTGTTTGCATTGTATCTTACCTTTTCAAGAATATTGATTAAACAGATATGCTTTTGGTCCGGCTTGGTTGTGTTCTTTTTGAGCCTGTTCACGTTTTACATTGCCCATCAGCAATACGAGTTATTAAATTCACACGATACTGCTATTGTAATGACGGCCTCGGTTACAGTAAAAGGAGCACCGGAAGAAAAGTCTACACAATTGTTTGTACTTCATGAAGGAACCAAGGTAACTATTGTAAAAACCGATGGTGACTGGACCGAAATAAAACTCTCTAATGGCAGCCAGGGATGGCTTAATTCTTCGGATATTTCGGCTATCTGAGATTCTACTATTTAATTGAATACGGATTAAGGTTCTGTTTAAGTGGCAAGGATTGGATTCGTATATTTGCTAATCTAATATCTTGTTTATGGTCATTTACCTTTTTATAGGTTTAATTGTTGGGGTTTTTATTGGATATCTGCTCCTGAAATCAACTGTGCTAAAGAATAGTACGCCTACCACCGAAATTGAAACCCGGTATGTAGGTAAGGAACTTTACCAGGACACTTCAGAAAGATTAAAAACAAGGGAATTGGAACTGGCAGAATCCAACAAACAGATTATGGGGCTTACTTCGGAACTGGCAATTCTAAAGACAGAAAAGGAAAACCAGGTAGAAAAATTAAATACGCTTAAGCAGGATATTGAGAGCTTGCACACCCAATCGCGGGAGCAGTTTAAGAACCTTGCCAACGAAATATTGGAAGAGAAAAGCCAGAAATTCACCAGCCAGAATAAGGAGAACATTGATGCCATTATGACACCCTTACGGGAAAGGATAAAAGAGTTCCAGGAAAAGGTGGAGCATGTTTATAAGGTAGAATCAACCGAACGAAATACGCTAAAA
>DATHOL010000393.1:0-5136 GCA_035484895.1 Bacteroidia bacterium
TACTCCGAGTAAGACATCAAAACCAGGAGCCTTTAGACTACTAACCCCCTAAAACTCCAGCATCAACCTGAAATTAACTTCACGTGCTGTAAGGTAATTGGGCACTGCGTATTTATTGCCGCTTACATCGGCTACCCATTGGTAAGAAATTACGTTATTAGCCTGCAACAGGTTGAACACTTCAATACCCACCCACATACGCTTAAAATACTTAGCAACTCCGTGGTTATTTTTTTGCCCTTTTCTTCCTAATATCATATAAGAACCGCCAATATCGGCACGTTCGTATGGCGGCGATCTGAATACCTGGGCATATTCATCTCCGGGAGGGCCGAAAGGAATACCCGTTCCGAAAACTAAATTAAGGTAGACTTTAAAATTTGGGAACTTCGGTAAATAATCCTGGAAAAACATACTGAATGTTACCCGCTGGTCCAAGGGCATTGGCAGGGAATAAACAGGAAGTTGTTGGCTGTAGGCAACTGTTTTATCCGCCACGCCGCTTCTTACATCCTGTCCGTAGACATTATAATTAACAGTATTATATGCATTATTAATAGTATACCGGGCACTGAGAATGGATACACTTGCCCATGATTCCAGCCCCTGCACAAATTCTCCGCCAATTTTGCTGTCGATACCTGTTGCATATCCATGGGCAGTTTGCGTGGGGTAATAATTGACCCGTACATTATCAATATCGTACGGAATAACATTTACCAGTTGCTTATAGTATGCTTCCACCACCAATTTAAATGGCCGTGTCCATGCTTTAAAATTATAATCCATTCCGGTTACATAATGAATAGATTCCTGGTCCTTTACATCGGTGTGCAAGTTTCCATAAATATCAATCAACTCACGATAAAAAGGAGGTTGGTAATAAATACCGCTCGCCAGGCGGAAAAGAATATCTCTTTTCCAATTGGGCCTGTATGCTATGGAACCTCTGGGGCTGATAGCTGTTTGTTTATTTATATCCCAATAATTGGCCCTTATTCCTTCGGTAATAATAAGGGAAGAATTCCCCGCAAAGTGCCATTTGTCTATATTCTCTATATAGCCCATCACCCTGTTTGATTGGAGTGAATCATTCACTTTCACCACATTTTGTACTTGTAAAACATAGGGGCTGAAGGGAAGTGAATATCCTGCCGAATCAATGAAATTCCATTGGCTAATCTGGCTGGTCACCACTTCATGCTGGAAAGTAGCTCCCCACAATAATTGGTCGCCTGTGCTATAATCAAATGTTCCTTTATGCTGCCAGCTGTATACCTGTGCATTCAAGTCATCACGGGCATGATTGAGATAGCTCCCGACACCTAAATCGAAAGCCGGTTTTCCCAAACTGGAACTGCCTATATTGGTATTTAACTGGCTAATGAGGTATTCACCTAAAATGTCGTAATCCTGTTGCTCCTGGTCGTAATATTGAGAGTAGATAAGCCTTAGTTTTACCTTTTCGCTGGCTTTGTAATTTAACGATACGGCGCCTGTAACAGTAAGGTATTGGTCTACTTCCTGGCCCTGAAAATATACCTGCAGTTGGTATGCCTGGCTTACAGTACCAAATTTAGCAGTCTCAGTTTGCGGAACAAACTGGTAAATATTCAAGGAGGTGTTTCCCAAAACATCTAGTTCGAGACGGTCGGTAATTGCATATGTCATATACAATTGTCCATCGCCAAACTTAGGTTTATACGCTCCCTGGACATCTAAAGAACTTAGTAAATATTGATTGGTTTTATAGCGTGCCCCAAAAATCCAGGTGAAGCGGTGGCTCTTATCTACCCCTTCCAAATGGAGGGTTGCACCTAACAGGCTACCTGAAACAGAAGCAGCAAATACAGTAGGCCTTTTATACGTTACATCCAAAACCGACGACATTTTATCTCCATATTGAGCTTCGAAGCCCCCGGCAGAGAAAAAGGCAGATGCAACCATATCGGGATTTATAAAACTTAACCCTTCCTGTTCCCCATTCTCAATTAAAAAAGGGCGGTAAACTTCAATTCCGTTTACATAGACTAAGTTTTCATCATAACCGCCGCCCCGTACCGAATATTCCGAACCCAATTCGCTGCGTGTAGCCACTCCCTGTGCAGTTGTTAATATGGCATTGAAATCGCCGGAAGGCATGGGTATGGAATTTATAACTCCCGTATTCAGTTCCGTCATTCCATTTGCGTTATGTTTCAAGCTTACAATACTCGCGGTATCGAGCATCTGTATAGAGGAGATATGCATAGTCGAATTATATTCGTATCGCTCGCCCTCTTTCAAGTTCACTTTCAGGAAACGGGTTACATATCCGAAATGAAAAAACCCTACTTCAATTTCTTTTCCGGCGGGCACGGTATATGAATATTTACCAAGGCTGTCGCTATATGCTGGTTGCAATGCGCTCCCTGTTATTCCCACCAATACCGATTGCAAAGGTTGCCCCGCACTATCGCTCACAATGCCATAAATGGTAGCCGTTTTTCCCGAGGGATCTCTTTGGGATTGGCTGACAATAACCTGATTAGTTAAAAAAAATAAAGAGGACAGAACAAATAAAAATTTGAACTTATTCCTTGGCACTTTAGTCAAATGAAATTAAATTGGGTAAAATATTTACTCTATTCAGGGGATAAATGTACCAATTCTTGGCTGGTTATTGAATATTGAGTGAGCCATCCTTCCAAGCCTGAATAAACTTGGCCCATGCAATAGGGTTTAAAAGGTTGTTTGGCGGAAACTGTCCGGCATAATAAAGTTTGTCGTTTTCCTGCTGAACAGTTTGCAGGTAGTTAATCCCGGGTGAACGGGCCTCTTTATACCGTGCACTACGGGCCGCATTCGCCATATTTTTCCGCGCGCGGGCAAGGTCATTGTCCGGTAAATCTAATTTCAGGAAGGCCGATTTAAACGCTTCTTTAGATGGCCAGGAATAAAACACAAAAGGTTTCAGATTAGTAGTGTCCCTTGCCATAATATGGATTAACGAATACCTGTCGGTAGACAGTGTATCAGGAACTATATATGAATTGGATTTATACCCTAAGGCCTGAAATAAAATAGTATCTCCGGGGACTGCTATAAAGGAAAAATATCCATTATTATCGGCTATCGTTCCCCCATTCGACTTTTTTACAAGAATAGCAACGTATGGTATTGCCTGAACGCTGTCTCTATCCACCACAATACCCGAAAGTTGAATAAGTTGGGTGTGCTTAGCCGTCTGTGCAAGGCATTCAGTTGAAAATGATATGGCTAAGATAGGAACTAAGGCTATGAATAAAAGGCGTTTAAGCATAAATTTTAAAAGGGGACAATTAATTATTTTTGCAAGGTACGATTAGTTTAAAGAGCGGAATATTTACAAAGAACGTGGTTCCGTCCGATTTATTTTCCATCAGGTAGGTTCCGTATATTTTTCCGGCCTCGCTTACCAGGGGGCAAAACGATTCATATTGGTATTCTTCCGAAGGATACAGCAGGGGTTTGCGCGATACCACACCTTCTCCTTCCACTTCGCTCCAACCGCTCATACTGTCGAATATATACCAGTGCCGTCTGAGCAGTTGGACAGGATTCTGCGTGTTGTTTTCAATGGTTATGCGGTACGAAAAAATAAAATAACGATTGGTAGGACGGGAGTGTAAATCCTCGTAATTGCTCTGTACCGTTATTTTAACCCCATGGGTTGTAAGCGTAACCATATCGCAAGTATAGTAATTTCACAGATAACTTATATACTTATTCTGTTCTAAAAAATTGATACATCATAGAAAATTGCCTGTTTGGTTCTATTTTTATACCGCTCAACCCAAAAATTCAACATCTTTGACACTCTTTACCAAATGACACAAACAAATCTCATCTCTCCTCCCTATTTAAAGCCCGGCGATTGCGTTGGCATTGTTGCGCCTGCCCGTAAAATATCAGCGGAAGAATTAAGCCCTGCTATCAGCCAACTGGAAACATGGGGGCTTAACGTGAAACTGGGAAAAAATATTTATGCTGCATTCAATCAATTTGCCGGAACAGATGATGAAAGAGCAGCCGATATGCAGCAAATGCTGGACGATAAAGAGGTAAAAGCAATTATTTCAGCCCGCGGAGGTTATGGCGCAGTGCGTATTATTGACAAACTTAATTTCACCCAATTCTGCAAAAACCCAAAATGGATTGCAGGATTCAGCGATATAACGGTATTTCATAACCATATTCAAACCCATTTCGGAATACAGACTTTGCATAATACCATGGCTTTTAATTTTGGCAAGGATGCTGCATCCACCGAACTGTTAAAAAAGGCTTTATCCGGAGAGGTGAATGAATATATTATAAACGCCCAACCAAATAATAAAACGGGTAAAGGAGCAGGAATACTTTGTGGCGGCAACCTATCGCTTTTATATGCACTTGCCGGAACACCATCTGATATTGACACGAAAGGGAAAATATTATTTCTGGAAGATTTGGATGAATATCTCTATCACATTGACCGCATGATGATGCAATTGAAAAGAAGCGGAAAATTGGCTAACCTTAGTGGCCTGGTTATTGGTGACTTTTCAGAGATGAAAGATAATACCATCCCATTCGGAAAAACTGCCGAAGAAATTATTCTCGAATCTGTTGCAGAATATAATTATCCGGTTTGTTTTGGTTTCCCGGCAGGACATGGGGTAAGAAATTATCCTTTATATATGGGGAGAAAAGCGGAACTGGAAGTGGATGAAAAAACCGGATTGAGGTTTTTGTAAAAATAAAACGGAATATCTTTAAAAAAAAGCGAAAATTATTGGTTCGCTATCATTAAGCATTAATGAGAATAATTTAAATGTATTGAAAAACATTTGTATTTTTACTTTCCTCATGAAAAAGATATTCTATACTGCCATATTTCCTCTCTTTATATTTCATGTTGCTTCTGCGCAATTCACTAAGGCAGAGTTGCGCGCCGACGGTCTCACTTGTTCCTTATGTTCCAACGCAACATACAAACAATTAAAAACACTTGATTTTATTGACAGCGTTGGCGTGGACCTCGACCACGCTACTTTTCTGCTCTATTTCAATAAAGATAAAACGGTGGATTTTGAAAAAATAAGGAATAAGGTTGAGTTTGCAGGGTATACTGTA
>DATHOL010000394.1:0-2687 GCA_035484895.1 Bacteroidia bacterium
GGAAGCACGTTACCAGTTTGAGGTGAATATATTTGGCTTGGCGCGATTAACACAATTGGTGCTTCCTAAAATGCGTGAGCAACATTCAGGCAGGATTATCAATATTTCCTCTATAGGCGGAAAGATTGGAGAACCGCATGGAACATGGTATCATGCCACCAAGTTTGCGGTGGAGGGTTTGAGCGATAGCCTCCGTATGGAATTAAAACAATTCGGAATAGATGTAGTGATTATTGAACCGGGCGCTATTAAAACCGAATGGACAGATATTGCCCGTAACAATATGCTGAAGGTTTCCGGCAAAGGCCCCTATAAAGACCTGGTCGAAAAACATGCCCGTATGTACGAACGGGCCGATAAGAACGGAGCTAGTCCTGCTGTAGTGGCGCAAATCATAGTAGAATCTATACTGGCAGATAAACCTAAAACCCGCTATGCAACAGGCGGAAACGCTAAAATGATTTTATTCATGCGCCGCATGCTATCCGACCGTGGTTTTGACAAGCTCCTGATGGGAATGATGAAGTAGGTCGGAGGCTGACTGCCAAAAAATTGGTACTTTAGCATTCTGAATTTGTAATTATTAATTCCTAATTTTTAATTGATTGAAAGGCTTAGGCAAAATACTTCGTTACCTTAAAAACTATAAGAAATTCGCATTCCTGAACGTATTTGCAAATACGCTTTCCATTATATTCGGAGTGTTTTCCATTACGCTGCTTATTCCGTTTTTAAATGTACTTTTTCCATCGCAAGGCACCGTTGAAAAACAAGCGTTGGTCCTTGTGAAACCCGTATTTCACTTTAGCGGAGCCTGGCTGTCCGATATGTCAAAGTATTATATGCAAACCTTCACCCTTCAATATGGAGTGCAATATGTGCTGATTCTGATGTGTATATTTTTTGTGGTGGTTATGTTGCTGAAAAATGCTTTCCGTTATATGGCTGCATATAATATGGCTCCCATTCGTAACGGAGTAATTAAGGACCTTCGCAACGAGATTTACGATAAGATACTGGTATTGCCGCTTTCTTATTATTCTGCGGAACGCAAAGGTGATATTATGGCACGCATGACCAACGATCTCACTGAAGTAGAATGGTCGGTAATGCAGTCATTGGAAATGATTACCGTGAATCCGCTTACCATATTGGTTACACTTGGCACGCTTATTTTTCTGAGCCCGCAATTAACCCTGTTGGCATTGGTGTTATTACCTCTTACAGGTTTCCTGATTGCCAAAGTAGGCGGAACACTTCGCAAAAGTTCATCAAAGGCTAAAGGGATGATGGGTATTCTTTTTTCTATGATAGAAGAGACCATTGGAGGCATCCGCATTATCAGGGCATTCACAGCCGAAAAAATTGTGCATACCAAATTCCGCGAGGAAAATGACCGATATACGATTATTATGAATCGGGTTTATCGCCGCACCGACCTTGCTTCCCCACTTACCGAAGTACTTGTTTCTATTGTACTGGCTGTTCTTTTATACATAGGGGGAAACCTTGTATGGAGCCCCAACCATTATTTAGACGGACCTATTTTTATTGCGTATGTAATTTTATTTTCGCAGTTAATGCCACCTGCCAAAGCCTTTTCTACAGCCTATTTCAATGTAGAGAAAGGATTGGCATCACTGGAACGGATAAATAAAATCCTCCATGCCGAAGTAACCGTGACTGAGATTGCGAATCCGCGAAGCATTACCAGTTTCGATAAAGAAATAGAATTCCATAATGTAGGGTTTGCATACCAGCGTGGCGATGCAGGATATGCGCTACAGGATATTAGCCTGAAAATTCCAAAAGGTAAAACCATTGCTGTTGTAGGCCAGTCGGGTTCCGGAAAAAGTACATTGGTAGATATGCTGCCCCGCTTTTACGACCCTACAGAAGGAGTAATAACTATAGATGGTATTTCTTTAAACGAATTAAGCATTTCGCAACTCCGCAACCTGATGGGCATTGTAACGCAGGATACGGTTTTGTTTAACGATACGGTAAAAAATAATATTGCCTTTGGCATGAAAGATGTGACCGACGAACAAGTGATACAAGCCGCTAAGGTAGCCCATGCGCATGAGTTCATCAGCAGTATGGAAAAGGGCTATGAAACCAATATTGGAGATAGGGGAGGGAAGATGTCGGGCGGAGAACGCCAGCGTATGAGCCTTGCCCGTGCCATCCTTAAAAACCCACCCATACTTATTTTAGATGAAGCGACTTCAGCGCTCGATACCGAATCGGAGCGGCTGGTGCAGGACGCATTGACAAAACTCATGACCAACCGTACCTCAATAGTTATTGCCCACCGACTTTCTACCATAAAAAATGCGGACGAAATTATCGTTATGCAAAAAGGCCATATTGTAGAACGCGGCAACCACTCTGCCCTGCTGGCCCAGAATGGCGTTTACAGAAGGCTGTACGATTTGCAGAGTTTTGTATAAACTAGTCTTAAGTGGTAAGTCAATGACTTTGTCATTCTGAACGAAGTGAAGAATCTCAGATATAATATAGATAGCTAATTGATGAAACCATTCACAACAGTATGTTTGCTTTTCTTGGCTGCTTTTGCCCATTCACAATCCATCAATCAACACCAGCTCGATTCGATGACCAATGCCCGTGAAAAGCAAGTAATAGGAAAGCCTCTGCCGGTTTTTATTGCATCGGGAGATAAT
>DATHOL010000395.1:0-2240 GCA_035484895.1 Bacteroidia bacterium
ACCAGGACGGTCTTGTACACATCTCTCACTTATCTGACACCTTTGTAGATGATCCCAACAAAATTGTAAAGGTGCATCAGCAGGTGCAGGTAACCGTGTTGGAGTTAGATCTTAAACGCAACCGCATTGCTTTATCCATGAAAGGAAATGGTAATGTATCTACTGCAAAATCTTCTTCGGTTAAGAAAGAAAAAGAAATTGCCTACGATGCCAATGATATGAAATCTGCCCTGTCTGCTTTAAAGCAAAAATTCGGGAAGTAATTATTTAACGGGAATGAAATTTTAATCAATTGGGCGTTCCGCTGATTACAGCGGCGGGCTTTTCGTTCCAAGCTTTTGCGATTACGCAAAAGGCTTTCCACTACAATCCCTAACGCAAACAACTATCATAGCCCAGGGTTTAAACCCTACCGTGTGTACACAAAAAAGATTGATATGTATTTTTAACGAGCAGCCATTTCAAGCACCAAGTTAAAAACGTTGTTAGAATCTTTTTTTTGGCATTTTCCAAGCAGCAAATCTGCGCTTAATTTTGAATAAAAAAAGATGGAATTAATAAGTCATCGTTTAAGATATGCAGGCAGATTTGGCGACAAAAGACTAGCCGCTCGCGCAGAAAAAATAAGTTTTTCATTGTTAGCCAGCCGAGTATCCAGCATACGCAGTGCCACGTCAAATGAGTCTGAACAGCGGGGATTCTACCGCTTTATAAATAACGAAAAAGTAACTGAAAAAGAATTAATTAAAGCCCATCAACAACAGTGTCAGTCGCTAAGTTCTGCACGCAACCTTTTAGTGATACAAGATACCACCCAAATAGACCTCAGCTCCCACCAAAATAGATTAAAAGAAAACAGTGGTTATGGGCCAATCGGAAATCATGGAGGTGTTGGGTTTTTTCTACACGGCTGTTTAGTAATAGATGCCGACCGTTTAACATTGATAGGAATCTCTTCCCTTCAACTGTGGCATCGTAAAGCAACCATTGGGAATATTGCGGCCCGTAAAAAGGCTTACAGATTATTATCCATCGAAGATAAAGAGTCTGGCAAATGGATACGAGGTGCATGGCAAAGTAAGGAGTGCCTGAATGCAGCAAATCAAATTACCATTATAGAAGATAGAGAAGGGGATATATATGAGCAGTTCATTCGAATACCGGATGAACGAACACATTTAATTATCCGCAGCCGGGAAAACCGTAAGCTGAATACTGGAGAGAAGTTATTTGATGTATTAAAGCAAACCCCATTAGCAGGAATATTTGAATTAAAGATCACTAAAGACCTTCGTAAAGATAGAGCAGCTCGGGTAGCCAAAATGGAGGTAAGGTATAAAACCGTTGAAATACAACGGCCATCGTTATTTAAAAAAGATAAAACCCTGCCTCCCAGTATGAGTCTGAGTGCCATTGAAGTCATGGAAATAACACCTGGAGTTGCAGCCCCTGTTATTTGGCGACTACTAACTACTTGCCCCATCAATAGCTATGACGAGGCCCTTTGGGCTATTCATCAATATAAACAAAGATGGCTAATAGAGCAATTCTTTCGGGTAATGAAAAAGAAAGGATTTAGAATAGAAGATAGCGAATTAGAAACCGCATGGGCGGTCAGGAAACTAACTGTTTTAGTGATTAATGCCGTATTGCGGGTAATGCAAATGCTCTTAGCGTATGATAATGAAAATGCGCAACACATAGATGAGGTATATGAAAAAAAAGAACAGCAATGCCTTGAATTATTGAATAAAAAAATGGAAACCGATACGCTCAAAAACCCATACAGTCAACAGTCTCTTACTTGGGCAACTTGGATAATAGCCCGATTAGGAGGATGGAAAGGAAGAAAGAGCCAAGGATTGCCCGGCCCTATTGTAATGAAAAACGGCCTTGATAAATTTACACTAATCTATCAGGGGTGGCTATTAGCACTTTCTCCATAAAGATAAGATGTGTACACACGGTAGGGTTTAAACCGTGGGCTATGTGGTTTGTAGATCCTGTATTTGCGTTAGGGATTAGCTCATCGTTTTTGTTTTTTAATGATTCGCTGAATGCTGAAAAAGCATTTGTAGTGGAAAGCCTTTTTGTAATCAAAAAGCCTGGAACGGAAAGCCTACTTCGGCAAGCTCAGTATAAACTCTCTTTGTAATCAAAGGAACGCCAATGAATGAAGTATGGTAGAACTATCCGTTATAATACCTGTTTACAATGAGGAATTGAACATTCCGAATTTA
>DATHOL010000396.1:0-6614 GCA_035484895.1 Bacteroidia bacterium
AATGATTTGCAACCCGAATAACCCTACCGGATATCTCTATTCCCGTGCAGAAATAGAGCATTTGGGAGCGCTTGTTAAACAACATGATTTATTCTTTCTGGTAGATGAAGTTTACCGTGAGTTTTGCTACGATGGCCATGAACATTTCTCTGCTATGCGATTAAAAGGAGTCGGAGATAATGTGATTATGCTCGATTCTGTTTCGAAGCGTTATAGCGCCTGCGGATTACGGATTGGCGCACTAATTACCCGCAACAAACACGTATTGGATATTGCAATGAAATTTGCACAGGCCCGTTTAAGTCCGCCGACGGTGGGACAGGTAGCCGGCGAGGCTGCCATTAATACTCCTGATTCTTACTTTAAAAAAGTGGAAGCTGAATATGTTTCCCGCAGAAATTTAGTAGTGGATATGCTCAATAAAATTGATGGTGTATTCTGCCCAAAACCTAAAGGTGCATTTTATTGCTTTGCTTCTCTTCCTATAGATGATGCCGATATATTTTGCCAATGGCTGCTCGAGGATTTTGAACACAACGGACAAACCGTTATGTTAGCTCCTGCCAGCGGATTCTATTCCACCAAAGGACAAGGTAAAAATGAAGTCCGCATAGCTTACGTATTAAATACAACCGACCTTAAAAATGCTATTGATTGCCTGGAACAGGCGCTGTTGGTGTATCCGGGGAGAGTTCATCTAAAAGAAAAAACGGCGAAAGCATAGTAAAATGATACTTTTCAAAAAACATTACCTTTGCCCCACTATTAAACAGGCACAATGAAGAATGTAGTTTTCCGTGAAGCCCTAAGAGAGGCACTGACCGAAGAAATGCGCAGGGATGAAAATGTATTCCTGATGGGGGAAGAAGTGGCTCAATACAATGGAGCTTACAAAGTTAGCCAGGGTTTATTGGAAGAATTTGGCGCCCGTCGGGTTATTGATACCCCTATTGCGGAACTTGGCTTTGCCGGTATAGGTGTTGGAGCTGCTATGAACGGCCTTCGCCCGGTTATTGAATTCATGACCTTCAACTTTTCATTAGTTGCCATAGACCAGGTAGTGAATTCTGCCGCAAAAATGCTCGAAATGTCAGGCGGACAAATAAATGTACCTATTGTATTTCGTGGGCCTACCGCATCAGCCGGTATGTTGGCAGCACAGCACTCCAATGCATTTGATAGCTGGTATGCCAATTGCGCGGGACTGAAAGTAATTGTACCATCTAACCCTTCGGATGCTAAAGGTTTGCTTAAGTCGGCTATACGCGATAATGACCCTGTTATATTTATGGAATCGGAACAGATGTATGGTGATAAAGGTGATATTCCTGAAGGAGAATACCTTATCCCCATTGGTGTAGCGGATATTAAAAGAGCCGGCACCGATGTTACTATTGTTTCTTTCGGCAGGATTATGAAAGTGGCTCTGGCCGCCGCCGTGGAACTCCAAAAAGAAAATATCTCCGCTGAAGTAATTGACCTTCGGACGATACGCCCTATTGATTATGCAACGGTTATCAACTCCGTTAAAAAAACCAACCGCTTAGTAATAGTGGAAGAGGCATGGCCGCTTGGCTCCATAGCTACCGAAGTGGCTTTTAAAGTGCAAAAGGATGCTTTCGATTATCTCGATGCACCTGTGCGCCGTGTGGTTTCTGCTGATGTGCCTCTACCTTATGCCCCCAACCTGATTGAACTGGCTTTGCCAAACGTGGCTAAGACAGTTAGAGCCGTGAAGGATGTGATGTATAGAGGGTGATTCTGCCTATTGGACTCAAAAATTATAGAAAACAATATCGAATTGTGCATATCGTCTCTGTGAGGCTCCGCGAAGCAGTCTCGCATACTTGCGGAAAGCGATGTCACCCAAATCTTCAGAGTGGGTTCCTCCCAATGACGAGCATCCGCTTATCTCTTATTACTTATCTCTCTCCTTTACCTTTTCACCACCACCAGTTTCTTCACTATGCTGCCTGAATTTGTTTGCAGGCGCAGAGTGTAAACGCCTGTCGGAAGGTGACTTAAATCAATGGTATATTGAGTGGTAACTACTGGATATTGCTTGAAATAAATTACTTGCCCCAATTCATTGATGACTTCAATATTATTCACTGTTCCTGCTTCACTGTTCACTTCCATGAAAAAATTTCCATTGCTCGGATTTGGATAAACGGAAAAGCGGGCGCCATTCATTACATCAGGAATACCCAGGCAGCTTGATACATAGATACTGTCCGTTAGCGAACCATGACAGCCTGAGGAATCAACAAAATGATAGTGCACTGTATGGTACTTGTTGCTTGTTACCGAATCGGGATAGAAGTAGTTGCCATATACCCCTGAGCCCTTTAACACACCACCTTGGGGCGTTGCATAAATTTGTACCGCGCCTGAGTTGCTACATACTGTATCGTGCGACATAAACCTGATATCTCCGTGTGTGCATTGGCAAGATTCCCAGCGCGCAAGAAAGGGATATTGTTCAGCACTTGTAAGAGTATCAGTACCAAATATTGAGGTGCCGTAAACACTTCCAAACAAATAAATATAATCGCCAGCGGGGCTGCTGATTATAGAATTTTTATCCTCACCCCCACCCGTAACCATAGAATAGCACAAAGCATTACCCGATGTATCAAGTTTCATAATAAAGGATGGTTCGGAACCGCTCGTGCCGGGAATAGTAAAACGGACTCCTGCAAAAGATACGTGAGCTGACCGGGCACCATTGTTACTTCCACCTCCTGATATATATATATTATTCAACGTATCTTTTTGCAAAGAATAGCCACTCCATCCTCCTGAATCACTCTGGGATTGGTGTACCCATTGTAATTGGCCATCAGGACTAAACTTAGCAAGGTAAATGTCCCCCCATTCACCATTCTGAGGGCTGGTAGAGTTACCTCTTAGTTTGTAAGGGCCAAAGTAAGCACTGTCATATATAGCCCCGGTAATATAAACATTATTGGCCTTATCTGTAAGCACAGAAAATGCAACACAATGCGTAGAATCATTCCCCTTTGATTGCCACGCCCACAGCACGTTTCCATTTTTATCATACTTAACAAGGAAAGCCTCGAAAGTGGTATTGTATATCGAATTATAGTTAGCCATTAGTGTATACCTCCCAAATGTAATAGTATCGCAAAAAAAACCGGCAATGTATATATTCCCCGAGTCATCTAATGTTGAACTCCATCCGTCAGCCTCGCAATAGGGAGATGGAGCATGCGATGAACTAACCCATTGAATATTTCCGGCAGGGTCACATTTTGCAAGAAAAGAATTATCCCATGAGGCTGTACGAAAGGTATCAGACCCAAATGAAATTGTATCAACATATGTCCCTACAATATAAATATTGTTGAATTTATCAACGTTTACTGACCACGCTTCAGCGCTATTATCATGCCAGGGTGGTGAATAGCTTTGTCTTGCCCATAGTAAACTACCTGCTGAATCGAATTTGGCAAAAAAAGCATTTCCATAAGCATGATTTGGTAATGACCTTAAAGTATCAACTCCCAATCGAACAGTATCAGTAAATCCCCCGCAAATAATAACATTATTGGAATGGTCGCAGGTTGCTTCAATACTATTTAAAAAACCTAATGAATTGGAACCCTCAGAAGTTATTCCCCATTTTACATTCCCATTACCATCGTACTTTACAAGAAAGCCCTGATTTGCGCCCCCCTGAAGAAATATATTTTGAAACCTTGCGGTATCGTAGTATGAGCCGGTTATATAGGCATTGTTTTTACTATCAATTGCAAGTCCCCAATTATCGCAGAGGGTCTCCGCGTCTGTAGCCCACAACCATCGTTGGCTATAGCTATTATAAAAGGAGGTTGAAAGTAAAACTACTAAGAGAACTATTTTTTTCATTTAAAAATATATTCCATTCAAATATACAATTATTTGCTTTGCCGGGGTATTTCTATTGCCATGTCCAACAGGAGGACGGCTCCATTGTTCCTCGTCATTGCAATTACGCTCTTTTCCTAATCATACAACTCAAATTTAATGGCTTTCTTGTCATAGCCCATATCCTGCAGGTTTTGGATGGCTTCTTTAATCATCACCTTCCATCCGCAGAGATAGAAGTTTGCAGGACGTTTATCTTTATATAATTCCTGGTAAACCTGGTGCACATAACCTTTCTTACCTATACTTGGATTAGGCTCTCTGGATAAAACAGTGGTGAATGTAAAGCCTGGCATAGTTTGGCTCAGCGCTTCCATTTCCTCCATATAAAGCACATCCTTTTCGTAACGGGTTCCAAATATCAAATCAATATTTTTATGGGGAGTATTTTTGTGAATTAAATCGCGTAGAAAAGAACGGAAAGGCGCAATACCTGTACCTGTACATACCATGCAAATATCAATATCTGACTGAACAGGAGGTTTCATAAATTTCCCCGCCGGTTGCGACAGAGGTAACTTTGAACCCACTTTCACTTCATTAAATAAGTATGGAGTTCCCAAGCCTTCTTCATTAAGTGATATTACCAGCTCTAAAACATTGGTTCCTTCGGGTGCTGATGCAACAGAATAAGAACGTGTTTTTATTTTTGATTCTATTGGCAAATCCAATTGTACAAACTGCCCCGGCGCAAAATTGAAACTCTCCATTTCGGTAATGCGAAAGAAAAACCTTTTGACAGCAGGAGTTACATCTATTATTTCTATTACCTCGGAACTATAAAACGTATATGCCATCTTACTTTATTTTCTTTATAGAATTCTCAACTACTTTCAGCATTTTATCATCAAAATCTAAATGGGTAACTATTCTCAGCGCATTGTTACCAATCATAGAGATTAGAATATTATCTTTTTTTAATGCATTGGTAAACTTATCAGCAGGCATGGATGCCTCGAGCGAGAATATGATAATGTTTGTCTCCACCGGAAGCATATTCGTTACATACGTTTTGCCTTGCAGAATTTTTGCAATATGTTTTGCCCGTTGGTGGTCTTCTTTCAATCGTTTAATATTATTGTCGAGGGCGTAAATACAGGCAGCAGCCAAATAACCACCTTGTCGCATGCCTCCTCCAAAAAGTTTTCTCACTCTCCTGGCTTTTGCAATAAATTCTTCGTTGCCAAGTAATACAGAGCCTACCGGCGCACCTAACCCTTTAGAAAAGCAAACCGAAATAGAGTCGCATACCTTGCCCCATTCTTTTGGGTTTTCGCCTGATTCGGTCAATGCATTAAAAATTCTTGCACCATCTAAATGGAGAGCCAGATTATTTTTTTTACAAACAGCTGCTATTTCCTTTACATTTTTCAATTGGTAATACGTACCTCCGCCCCTGTTGCTCGTATTTTCAATAGTCACGAGAGATGTGCGGGGCAGCCAATCGGCATACGGATGCAAAGCTGTTTCCAATTGTTTAGCAGTGAAACGCCCATTATCACCCGGTATTAATTTAGATTGCACACCTGAATTAAATGCAATCCCACCGCCCTCGTAATTGTATACATGTGCAGTAACATCGCATAGTAGCTCATCCCCCGGCTGGGTATGCACCTTTATTGCAGTCTGGTTCGTCATTGTTCCGGAAGGGCAGTAAATACCCGCTTGTTTACCAAATATGGCAGCCGCTTTTTTTTCCAGTTCATTTATGCAGGGGTCTTCATGAAATACATCATCGCCGACTTTAGCATTAAACATGAATTTCAACATCGCCGGTGTTGGGCGTGTAACGGTGTCGCTTCTAAGGTCTATTTGCATGGTGGTCTTATTTTAATGACGCAAAGTTAGGGTTTTCGGCTTGGGTTGCAAATGGTAAACAAATAACCCTACTTTTGCCCCACCGAAACGCACATGGCAGAAGCAAAACAAGAACACGCAACAAGGTTTTCCCTAAAGTATCCGCTTGTATCTAAAATAGTATTTATTACTGCTGCTGTAGCGTGCCTTACCCCCTGGCTTAGCCCACCCATTGCTCTTTTAATCGGTTTAATTTTAGCTCAAACCACGGGACATCCCTTCCGGCAATATAACCATAAGGCAACGCAGGTTTTATTGCAAGTATCGGTTGTTGGCTTAGGATTTGGCATGAATTGCATTACGGCCATTAATGCTGGAAAAGAAGGCATTTTATTTTCGGCAGTATCTATATTAACCACATTAATTCTGGGATTTGGCCTGGGCAGATTATTTAAGATAGACGCTAAAACCTCCCATCTTATTTCATCAGGCACTGCTATTTGCGGAGGAAGCGCCATTGCAGCTATTTCAAAAGTACTGAATACAGAAGAAAAACAAACATCTGTTGCTTTGGGAACTGTTTTCATACTTAATTCTATTGCCCTCTTTATATTTCCTTTAATAGGCCATGCGTTAAGCCTAACGCAACACCAGTTTGGAATTTGGGCCGCTATAGCCATTCACGATACCAGTTCGGTGGTAGGAGCCTCGAGCAAATACGGGCCAGAAGCACTGCAAATTGCAACCACCGTTAAACTTGTCCGCGCCCTATGGATAGTGCCGTTAGCTATTGCAACTTCTATCCTATTCAGAAAAAGGCCGGCCAAAATAAAAATTCCATTATTTATAATCTTCTTTATTATTGCCATGATAATAGGAACCTATGT
>DATHOL010000397.1:0-7456 GCA_035484895.1 Bacteroidia bacterium
AACAGTACACCGAAAAACAAATGATTGGCGGATTAACACCCGATCAGCGTTATTTTCTGGGTTGGGCTTACGGATGGATGATAAATGAACGTCCGGAAGCATTGGCTGACCAGGTTCGCAGTAATGAACATTCACCGGCCGAGTATAGAGTAGTAGGGCCGTTAACAGATATGCCCGAGTTTCTCACAACCTTTAATATTAAACAGGGGGATAAGATGTGGAGGCCTGATAGCCTGAGGGTGCGTATTTGGTAAAACAGGATATTATTGAGTTCCAGATGAACGTAATAAATAGTTGAATAAACGTTAAATATCATATGGGAAACTGATTCAAATCAGCGTTTTTATAATGAGGGAGAGTTAAGTTTGTGTTAAATCTTCTTCAATGCCTACAACGTCTATTCTTATAATAATGCTTCTTGTTATTGCTATGGAAGGGGCTGAATTTATCCGGTATTGGCTTAAAAGAGAATTAAAGGCCAGATAATATTCCTTTAATTTCCAGATTTCTTTTTCAAATAATTGCTTTGAAATAAGAAAGTAGCGCAACCCCGTTTCTTATCTAAAATAGATTTACAAACCGGAGAAGTTCTTAATAGGTTTACTTCCAATGATAGTTTTGTCTAATTTTAGAACTTTAAAATGACAGATGCCTGATAAATTAGAAAGGATGTTACAATTGGTTGGTGAGTTTTTCGATGCGAAAAATGATCCTGACCAACTTAAAGTGACTGAAGAGGATGTGGAGAAACTGAATAAAATTCATCCGGCTTGTATGTCAGAATACAATGAGGGAGATGGGCCCATAGTTTGGATATTACTTATTCCCACTACTGAAGCAATAATGAAAAAATTCCTGGCAAAGAAAATTTCAGAAACAGAATTGTTGAACGAGACTCCCCTTAATGCAAAATATGATGCGATATATCTTTGCTCTGCATCAGTATTGCCAGAATACCGGCGCAAAGGGCTTGCTATGAAGGTTGGAAATGATGCCATTGCCAGAATAATGAAGGACCACAAGATAAAAGCTCTTTTTTACTGGTCGTTTAGCCCGGAAGGACAAGCATTGGCTGAGAAGGCTTCCAAAGAATTGAACCTGCCGTTATATAAACGGTAAGCCATGGAGATTGTAGTGATAGGAGGTGGTGCCGCAGGTTTTTTTGCTGCTATTTCATGTAAGGCACATCACCCCGATTCTCATGTTACTATTTATGAGAAGTCAGATAAGTTGTTGGCTAAAGTAAAAATTTCGGGTGGTGGACGATGTAATGTTACCCATGCTTGTTTTACGAATTCACAACTCATTAAATTCTACCCGCGCGGAGAAAAACATTTAAAAAAAGCATTTGCTTATTTTAATGCAAGCGATACGGTAAAGTGGTTTGAAAATCGCGGTGTGCGGCTTAAAACAGAAGAGGATGGAAGAATGTTCCCGGTTACAAATGATTCTCAAACAATCGTAACTTGTTTGATGCGTGAAGTTGAAAAACTAGGAATCACCATAGAATTGCATCAAGCTATAATTGCAATTGAAAAGGAGAGTAGTAATTTTAAATTAATACTGAGAGATAAAATAAGTTATGCTGACAAAATAATAGTTGCCAGCGGAGGTTCACCGAAAGCGGAAGGATTTTCGTGGCTTGGAAAATTAGGACATACAATTGAATTTCCTGTTCCATCTTTATTTACGTTTAATATGCCGAACGAATCTGTCAAAGCTTTAATGGGTGTATCAGTAGATAATGTGAGTGTAAGAATTCCGGGAACAAAACTTAAAACAGAAGGCCCTTTGCTGGTAACACATTGGGGAATGAGCGGGCCTGCAATCCTTAAGCTTTCAGCATGGGGGGCAAGGGTATTGAAAGAGTTGAATTACCGGTTTGCAATACAAGTTAACTGGCTTGGTGCAATGAATGAAGATTCGGCACGTGCTGTTATCGCGGAAGAACTCAGGCAACATCCGAAGAAAAAACTAAGCAACAGCAATCCTTTTCAATTGCCCCACAGGCTATATAGTTTCTTGTTATCAAAAATCGATATTGATCCTGAAACACTATTGGAAGAGTTAGGTAAGAAAAATCAAAACAGATTATTAAATACTTTGCTGAATGATGTATATAAGGTGGAAGGAAAGACGACCTTTAAAGAGGAATTTGTTACTTGCGGAGGTATCAAATTAAATGAAGTTTCAATGGAAACGATGGAAAGTAGAGTATGTTCGGGCCTTTATTTTGCCGGTGAAGTGTTAGACATAGATGGTGTTACCGGAGGTTTTAATTTTCAGGCCGCATGGACCACCGGTTTTATAGCGGGTAAACTAAGTTTATAAAAGATATTCAGCCTCGTCATATTTATAACCGGAAAGCGGCTAACAATATTTGGGGTTTAAAGCGGTTATTATCCACTATATATTATTTTTGTAAGCGATTACTTATCAATTTTATGAATTTTAAAGCAAGCCTTTTACTTATAATTTCTTTCTTTTTGTTGCAGTCAATATATGCCCAGGATACTGTTAAGCGTATTGATAAAGGCACAAAGGCAAATAAAAAGCATAGTATTAAGAAACAGCGTAGTGATTCTCTAAAATCAATAACTGCTCGCAGAGAAAAATTTGTAAAAGATACTTCAAGGCGCAAGCCGGTTATAATGCCCAAGTATTTGCGTGATGGATATATTGCAATAGGAAGAGGATTTGGAGTACCAAACAATTCCTTTGTATCAACCGGAAATGCTGCGAATGGAAAAGTTTATTCTGTAAGTGCTGCTTTACCCGGAGTAATTTCTCATTGCGGCTTGGCATTTAAATTTGATTATGGCTCCAATGGGCTTAATGAAACACAATTGCAGGCATCTTTAAATTCAAATAATCAAGCAAGTTTTCCAAATATTAATACCTCTTTGGCAGGGGCGGTGGGTCAATATACATATACGACGCTGCTTACCGGGGTTTGCCTTACCTATCCGGCGAAACATTTTACTATTGATGCAAGAATTTTAGGAGGTGTAATGTTTGCCATAGTTCCTAATTTAACTGTAAATTATTATGACCAAACAAGTGGAAACAATGGAGTATATTATCAGGCAACAACTTCCGGAAATGCATTTTGTTTCGACATGGGTATAGGTATTAGATATGCTGTTTTGTCTAAGCTTTATGTAATGATTACAGCAGATTATTTAACCGCATCGCCTTCGTTTAATTATGTTACAACGGGCGCAGGGCTTAGTTCAACCGGTGGTATTGTTGAGGAGAATGGAAGGCAGTCAATTGCAGGCCAATCATTTGACTTAAGTAATTTTACTTTCGGAATTGGCTACACAATTTCCGCTCAAAAACGTTCTACAGTTAAATCAAACTAATCTTAGCTTAAAATTTAATTGTTGACTGTACCATAAAAGTACGAGGGGGGTCAAGATAACCGGGGCGGTCTGTATAGGTTGTATTCAATAAATTTTTTACCACAAAAGCAATCCTAATACTTTCAGTGGCCTGATATGCTATATGTGTATCAAAAATGCATTGGCCTGTATTATGCTTTTCTCTGAAGTCAATTACCCCCGGTACAATTTGGCTTAAATAATTATCAATATTTATTTGAAAACTGGAATAGCGGGCATTTGCTCCAAAACTGAATTTATGGCACGTAGTTTCAAATCCCGCTTTGCCGGAATACAGAGACCGGTAATTAAGGTATTCCGAATTTTGCAGTGCTTCAAGTGTAGCTCCCGATAGGTTGGGATGAGAAGCCTCGTAGCTTTCTACTTTCTTTAAAGTATCTACATTTATAGGGTCTATAACTGTGAAATCGACCATGAAAGTTGTTTGCAGCCCCATAATTTTGCCTTCCGAGCTGAATGACGCTTCAATACCTTTAATAAGAGCCGTCTCAACATTCTCAGATTGCGCTCCGAAATACTGGAAATCATGCGGAGCAGGCTGCCCATTCGGATAAAAATAACCGAACGTGAAATCAATAAGATTGTTAAAAACAGTTTGAAATGCTGCAACATCAACTGATGCAATCCACGACCCTATTTTAAGCCCCTGGTTAATCCCAATTTCCGAGCTGAATGCTTTTTCGGGATGTATATCAGGGTTTGGGTCAATAAATAATACCCCGCCAATATTGGTACTGATATACTTTTCAGCTATGGAAGGATATCGGAATCCTTCCCCGTATGATGCACGGAAATGGGTATATTTAAACAATGCATAATTTAATCCGGCCCGGTATACAAGCGGCGAATTAGCCTGCGAGGAATCATCCTTAAATGTTTCCTTACGTATGCCACCAGTAAGTATAAGTTTCTTAAATAGTGTTTTTTCCAGTTGCGCATATCCTGCAAAATTTGTTCCCGTATGATTTCCATACAGCTGTGCTGCTACTTCGCTGCCGCTGGCAACAATACCTACCGTAAGGGTGAAATGATGTTTATATGCTTTTTGGTATGTAAGTTCGGAATAGCGTAGTTGCGAGCGTGAACCTTTATCGGTATTTCCATAATCTTCATTATTGGATACGAAATACCTGCCCTGTAACGTAATTTTTCCACCGCCTGGCATAAAGTAATTAATGTATGGGTCAATAGATTCCCTCAGAAACTTTCCGGGTACAAGGGTTGATGAACCCAATGATAATGGACGGAGGATGCCATTAGTATCATTCGCCCATGCTAAAAAGGAAGATTCATTATTATACATTTCATTTACACGTAAACCCACCATCAGTCCGTCGATTTTTTTGAAGCGGTAGCGCGCGTTTATCGAGCCCCGAATTCGTTGGCTAAACGCTCCCTGGAGGTAGCTGGTTTCATCGTAAACATCGCCGCTGGTAATCAGATCAAGTCTGCCAAACTGCTGGCTATGCATGAAGGTAAACCCTCGGTAACCCGGCGCAGCGCCGGCTTTCCAGGGTACTGAATCAATATTCGGGTTCCCGTATATACTTTGAAAAATATTGATGGTTGTTTGAGGCGTTGGTCCGGGCATAGTAGTTCGAAGGTTAATTACTCCATCTAGTGCCGATGAACCATATAATACAGAAGATGCGCCTTTAATCACTTCAACCTGTTGCACTTGTTCAATGGGGAGAAAATCCCAAATTGCGTCTTGGGCATCGGCAGTCAGTTCTGGCTGTCCGTCTACCAGCACCAGTACACGGCTTCCTGCCCCGTATGTCCAACCACTCCCGCCCCGGATATTAGCCTGCCCGTCTGCAGTGATATTTACTCCCGGAACATTATTCAATGCTTCATCTACCTGCACGGCACCTGTGTTTTCTATCGTTTTAGCTTTTAAAACCTCCATTGATATATTTTCATTTGCAATATTTTTGCCATACATACTCGCACTTACTACAACCTGATTTATAACCTGCCCAACAGGGCTAAGTATGAAGTTGAAATTTAAAGTATCGCTTTTACAGGTAATGGTTCTTGAAATAGTATAGTAACTATAAAATGTTACAATCATTTTATGAGTTCCATCAGCTACGTGTAACTCATATCTTCCGTCCATGTCGGTAAGGGTATTTAATGTACTGTCTACAGAAACGACTACGCCGGGTAATTTCTCTCCTGTGGCTGAATCAGATACCACCCCCTTTAAAATTGCCTGTGCCTTAATTAATGAAGGTGCTGAAATAAAAAAGGAGAAGCAGATAAGAAAATATAATTTGTTAATAGTACGTACTTTAAGCATAAACTTAGAGGGGATTGATTATTACTTAGGATGGCAACAAATATATAGATTTTGAATTGAGTGTAGCAAAAATTAGGTCAGACAGATTTATTTCATTCTTGCAGGTGAAAATAATATATATATATTTGTATCACAAAATAAAAAACAATCATGAAAAAAATTACACTTATTCCAGGTATCGCCTTTGTTTGCGGGCTTATTGGCTTTGCACCAAAGGCTTCAGCTCAAATTACACTAAGCCAGGCTGACCTTCCCTCCGCCGGCTTCACGGTTATGATAGATTCTGATGGTACAACCAAACCATCGCCGGGTATTGCAAATATAAGCAGCGCCCAAAACTGGGATTTTTCAGCCCTGTTGAACCAAAAGGCGAAAAAGGATACTTTTATGCTGGCCAGCGCCACTAAGTATGCAAGTGTATTCACCCCCGCTGCTAATCTTGCTGATTCTACAATCGGAGGAAACGGATATAATTATTTCAATATCAGTCCCAGTAATTTTGTTGTAACAGGCGCCGAGGAAATTGAGTCTGTAGCCGGGAACCCATTCCAGATAGAGATAAGCCTTAATCCAACTTTTCAACAAAGTGCGTTGCCTGCCTCTATCAGCAGCAACAATATTAATTCCGGAACCGCTTATGGAAGTGAAACAATTTCTAAAACCTTTTCCATTGTAATTACAAAGGAAAGAGTTTCTATTACCATTCAATATAAGGATACCGTGGATGCCTACGGGACAATGAAAATGCCTAATGGACATACTTATAATGTATTGCGTCAAAAACATTATGAAACAGACATTGATAGTGTGCTCTTATTTAATTCAATTACATCCTCATGGTCCTTTTTTGAAAGAATAATAACCAATAAGAATCAATATGACTGGTACGCAAATAACGTGGGTTATATTTTGGCTGAAGAAGATATGAGCGTAACTTTTGATACCATTAATGATGTTTTTTGGGATGCTTCAGCTCCGGCTCCCACAGGAATTAATGAAATCAGCATTAATAATAATGTAAATGTATATCCGAATCCTGCAAACAACCGGATTAATTTTGTAACCGGAATTAAGCAAGATTTATATCTTTCGATATATGATTTAACCGGAAGAGAAATGGATAAAATTGCTGTTAAAAATGGGATTAGCACTTTAAATACCAATGCTTACAATAATGGCATTTATCTTTACAGTTTGACCGATAATTCAGGAAACCTGGTAGACAGGGGTAAGTTTATAGTTCAGCACTAAGTTTTTAAATATTAAAAGGAAAAGGCGCCGGTATATTTACCCAGGCGCCTTTTCCTTTTTTAATTGTAACTAATACCATTCATTCGGCGGAATTTTATACATTTGTTTCAACTAATAAATGCAAGATGACGTATTCAAACATATTAATAGCTGTAGACGGAAGTCAATGTTCCATGAATGCAGTGAAGAAAGGCATGGAGCTTGCAAAAGACCTTTCAGCTAATGTTATGGTATTATGTATTGTAGATATGACAACAATGGTGGATAATGCTGCCGTAGGCGCAATAATTGATAAGGATGTTGAAGTTGTTTTTGAAGATGAGGCAGATAAATTGCTGGATAGTATAATTAAGAAATACCCACATAATAAAATTACTAAAATTGCCGAAGAAGGAATTGCCAAGGAAGCCATAAATTCAATAGCAGAAAAGCATAAGGCAGATTTAATTGTGATGGGGACCCATGGCCGAAGCGGATTGATGCACCTTTTAATGGGGAG